>CAJYIL010000277.1 GCA_913774795.1 Pseudobdellovibrionaceae bacterium | reverse complement strand
ACCTGGAACCCCGTTCGCCCTGCTCCGGTGTTTGCGCCACCTGTCGTCATGGTTCAGCCGCTTCCGAAGCAGTGATCTAACATCCACTATCCTTCCATAAAACTTCGTTAGACACTTTCTTCTCATGAGAGTGTCAGACGTTTCGATTCGCAATCCGGTCTTCGCATGGATGTTAATGGCCGGTCTCATCGTCTTTGGCTACGTGGGCTGGAGCCGAATGGGTGTCTCGCAGCTCCCTGACGTCGACTTTCCGGTTGTGACCGTGACCATTTCGCTTCAAGGGGCCGCGCCCGAAGTCATGGAAACGACGGTCGCCGATCCGATTGAAGATCAACTCACCTCGATCGCAGGGCTTCGCACGCTCACCCCGGTTTCAACCGTGGGCCAAGTTCGAGCGACTCTCGAATTCGAACTCAACCGAAACGTCGATGCGGCCGTCCAAGACGTGACTTCAAAAGTTTCAGCGGCGCAGCGCCTTCTGCCGAACAACGTTGATCCCGCGACGATCACGAAAACGAATCCCGATGATCAACCGATTATTTGGCTCGCGATGACGTCAAAAACCGCCTCGCTGCGCGAACTCATGATCACCGCGCGAAACACCGTTAAAGATCGCTTCACGACCATTGCCGGAGTCGGAAACGTCAATCTCGGTGGTTACGTTGAACCCGCGATGCGCGTTTGGCTGAAGCCCGATGAGATGCGTAAGCACTCGATCGCGGTGACCGACGTCGTCGCGGCTTTAAATTCCGAGAATATCGAATTGCCTGGCGGAGATTTCAATAGCGACGACACGAACCTCTCTCTTCGAACATTCGGTGAGGCGAAGAGCAAAGAGGAGTTTGGCCGCATCCCGATTTCAAAACGAAGCGGGATGACGAATCAAGAGCCGGGCGCGATCGTCCACCTGCGCGACGTAGCCGATATTGATCCGGGTCTCGAGAACGTTTCAAGACTGTCTCGCTTCAACGGCGTACCGGCGGTTGGAGTCGGCATCGTCAAACAAAAAGGGGCGAACGCGGTCGAAGTCGCGCGCAAAGTGAAAGAGCGCGTGGCGGAGCTGAAAGATCAGCTGCCAAAGGGTTACGAGCTTCACGTCAACTTCGATCAAACGCGCTTCATCGAAGATGCCGTTCACGAACTCACTCAAAATTTGATGTTCTCGGCGATCTTGACCGCGCTCGCCTGCTGGATCTTTCTCGGATCATTTTCGGCCACCTTCAACGTGATCTTGTCGATTCCGACTTCGATCATGGGCGCGTTTATCGTGCTTTACTTCATGGGTTTTACCCTCAATACCTTCACGCTTTTGGGTTTGAGCCTGGCGATCGGGATCGTCGTCGACGATGCAATCATGGTTCTCGAGAATATCTTTAGGCATAACGAAGAAGGTCTCGACCGCATGGAAGCCGCGATCGTCGGCGCCC
>CAJYIL010000276.1 GCA_913774795.1 Pseudobdellovibrionaceae bacterium | reverse complement strand
CTCTCGTTTCAAGTGAATAAGGGGGAGGTTATCGGTTTCCTGGGCCCCAATGGCGCCGGAAAAACGACGACCATGAAAATCATCACGGGCTTCATGGCGCCATCTTCAGGCGTCGCGAAGATTGCGGGCTACGATGTTTTCGAAAGCCCGATCGAAGTTAAAAAACGCATCGGCTATTTGCCCGAGACGCCTCCGGTTTACGGCGATATGTCGATCGAGTCTTACCTCAAGTTCGTTGCGCAACTCAAAGGCGTCGAGAAGTCACGCATTCCGAAGCTCGTCGAACGCGCCATCGAAAAAACTCATCTCGGCAGTGAACGAAAGCGTCTCATCCAAAATCTCTCGAAAGGTTATCGCCAGCGAGTCGGCATCTCGCAGGCTCTCGTCTCTGATCCAGAAGTTTTGATCCTTGATGAACCCACCGTGGGCCTCGACCCTCGGCAAGTCGCCGAAGTTCGCGCGTTGATCAAAGAGTTGGCCGGCGAACACACCATCATTCTCTCCACGCACATTCTCCCGGAAGTGCAGGCGAGCTGCCAGAGAATCATTATCATCAATAAGGGCCGCATCGTCGCCGAGGATTCAATCGACCGACTTCAGCAGCGCATGACGGGCTCGGGCCGCGTACACTTGAGAGTCCTCAAGCCGACGCGTGATCTCGAATCCGTCTTCAAACAGGTCACCGGCGTCACTCGGGTTCAAGCCGACGTCAACGAATTCGAAATTGAGACCGATGGAACTCACGAGACAGCCGCTCGTCTCGCCGAGAAAGCAGTTGCCTTCGGCCTCTTCGAAATGCGCCAGGAAAATTTCAATCTCGAAGATGTGTTCTTGAAACTGACGACAAATGAAGGAGCGCGGTCGTGAGAGGAGCGTTTGTCATCGCCTCGCGCGATTTAAAAACCTATTTCATGAGCCCGCTCTTTTACATCGTGGCGGGTGTTTGCGCGATCGTGTGGTCCTTTGTCTTTGGAACGGCGATCGACCAATTCATGTCGGCGAGCGTTTCGCAAATGATGCAGTCGATGCAAGGCGAGAACGACCCAGGCATCAACCTGCACCGCACGGTGATCGCGTATCACGCGTCGATCGTGAACCTTCTCATGATCATGGCGGCGGCCGCACTGAGCATGCGTCTTCTCGCCGAAGAAAAAAAGCAGCGCACCTTCGATCTCCTCCTGACGAGCCCGGTGAGCGCTACCGATATCGCTCTCGGAAAGTGGCTCGCGGGAACACTCGCGTCGTGGGCTCTCCTCGCCGTGACTGCGCTTTACCCTTTAAGTCTTGCGATCTTTGGGCCTCTCGAATGGGGCCCTTTGGCGACGACATACATCGGCCTCATGCTTTTAGCCGGTGTGTACATCTCCGTCGGTCTCTTTGCCTCAAGTCTCACCGAGAGCTCGGTTCTCGCAGTCGTAATGTCGATTTTGTTTAGCTTTATGTTGTTCTTCATCAGTGCTCCCGCTCAATCAGCCGATGGCCCCGTGGAGAAAGCGGTCTTCGAACATCTAAGCATCGGCACTCACTTAGCTACATTCGTCGGAGGCAGCATCGGTGTTTCTGCGGTGGTCTTTTTCGCAAGCCTCATCTTCCTCTTCACGCTCCTCACTCAGCGCGTGATCGAATCGGCGCGCTGGAGATAATCGATGTCGAAAGCAGGCAAAATTTTTCTCATCGGCGGACTTCTCTTCTGGGCAGCGATGTATGTCTTCAGGCTCGTGTATGGAGGGTGGCATCCGTCGCTCTGGGTGCCGCTCGGACTCGGATTTGTTCTCATCGTGGCTGGCCTCATCAAGGACTGGCGAAATATCTTCGCTTTCTTCACGATGCGCACGACGAAGCACGGCCTCAACATGGGCGCGGTTATTCTCATCGCGCTCATTGGCTTGGCCTGCCTCAATATCCTCTCGGTGAAGTACAACCACCGTTTCGACTGGACCTCAGATAAACTGAACTCGCTCTCGGCACAGTCGCAAAAGGTGGCCAAAGCCATCACGCAAGACACGAAGATCGTTCTTCTGTTTAGACCCGATGATCCGAACGGGGGAGAAACCGTTCAACGAAGCATCAAGGACCTCGTTGCGCTTTTTCAAAATGCATCAAACCGGATCACCTACGAAGCTCACAACGCAATCGTCGACCCAGCGATCGCGAAGAATTACGATTACTCATCAGGCCCTTTCGCGCTCTTCGCCCAACAGGGCGACCGCAAACTCAAAATCGATCAGCCCACCGAAGAGGGCGTAACACGCGCTCTGATTAAACTTTCTCGCACGCAAAGAAAAGTCGTCTACTTCATCACGGGTCATGGGGAGCGTGATCTTGAAGCTAAAGATGCCGACGGTCTTTCGTTTCTCGTCGACGAGCTTCGAGTGACGTATGATGTTCGCCCCCTGACTCTCTACGCGAACTCAAACAAAGTCCCGCTCGACGCCGCAATGGTCGCCG
>CAJYIL010000275.1 GCA_913774795.1 Pseudobdellovibrionaceae bacterium | reverse complement strand
GGCTCTTGCCCAGAGAAATGCTCTGAAGCGTCGGCCGAGATGGCGCAACTTGCGGGTTTCAAAACGCGCTTCATCACTCCCGCAGAAATCAATGAGGCGGCCTTTAAGGGCGTCTCGGTCTATGTTCAGCCAGGCGGCGTCTCGGGAACAGTTGCCGATACCCTCACACCTGCTCAAAAACAGAACATCCGCGATTTCGTTGCGCGCGGAGGTGGCTACGTTGGTTTCTGTGCGGGCGCGAACTTCGCGGCCGCGAATATTCGTGACGCGAAAACCGGCGGCTATCTGAAGCAGATCGATCTCGGTCTGATCCCAATGACGGCTCATCTTTATGTCGAGGAGCGTCCGGCAGTGATCTACCAAATGACCTGGGATGGTCAGCCGCGCCAAATCTACTGGGAAGGTGGTCCTTACTTCGAAACGCCGGTCGCACCTGGCGTTGACGTCTTCGCGACTTATCCAAATGGGCAAATCGCTTCAGTTCGGGCCTCTTTCGGTCGTGGCCGTGTCTCGGTAACGGGCGCCCACCCCGAAGCTCCGGCCTTCTGGCGCACCTACTATAAGATCAACGATGCCGACGGTTTGGACAACGATCTCGCCGCCGACATGATTCGCTGGGCCGGCCATTCGACTCCTTGACTTGGCCCGCCGTCGTCGATAGTTAATGAACCTCTCTTATCAAAAGTGGGCGAGTAGCTCAGTCGGTAGAGCAAAGGATTGAAAATCCTTGTGTCGGCGGTTCAATTCCGTCCTCGCCCACCACTTTTCCTCTAAAAAATTTCTCAGTCTTTCGACTCCAGCATCGGCCGTTGCTTCGATCAAAATCCTCGTCTGCAAGGACGCTCGTCGCTTTGCGACTTCGTGTCGTCAGGGATTGCTACGGCTTGGGAGACTCCGCAACCCGCTCCTCTTTGCTCCACACCAAATCGCGCCACTGGCGCAATTTGGCGCGGGCATAACTCGCCCACCACTTTTCTTTCCCGCAGCTCTCCTGGGAGGTCATTACATCCTGGCCCTCGAGAGGCTTGCCCCCTGTGAAACAGCGGGTTTCAATTTAGGTAACTGGGAGTTGTTTAATGCGTGCGGTTTGGGCTCTTGCGGTTTTGGGGCTGGTCGGATGTGCGACTCAGTCGAGAGTTGAGGTTGCGCCGATGGCCTCGGTGGAGGCTCCGGCTTATCGGGCGGCTGTCGATCAAGCGTTTGCGGATTTGGAAGCGCGGACAGAAGGTCGCGCGCCGGCGGGAAGTTTGGCGGCGGCGGCTGTCCAGAATTTTTCGCGCACGCAATCTTTCGAGGTCGTTGCGTATCCGAAGACAGCTTCGTTTGATCGCCGTGACCGCGCACCTGGGTTAAAAAAGAAACTCGGTGAGCCCGTCACGTTCCGTTATCAAATCGATCGACAAGGCCGATGCGCAATCGGTGCGAGAGAACTCAACGTCAACGGACGCACGATTGCGCCACTCGTTCGCGCTGATCAACTCGCCACTTGCGTGCAGATCGAAATCAAACCGGTCGGCTCAACAAAGCACGACAATCAATACGTGCGCGTGTTCATGACGCCGGATTACCGCGTGTACGGCGTGAGCTACCATGATCTCAACAGCAAAACTGGCAACGTGAAATCGCGCCGCACGACTGTGAAGTGGGATCAATCGGAACCACTTTCATCAGACTCGCTGACACTCTCCAAACAATTTGTTCCGCTCGATCTTCCGATTTACGCGACGAACGCGGTGAAAGCGTCGACGACCCAGATCAAGATCGCTAAAGGATCGCGCACGGGCGAAACATGCTCGGGCTGGAAGATTCGTTACCACAATACATTTGGCTCATTCGTAAAAGCCGATTGGTGCGAATCTGATCCTTGGCCAACTGTCGTCGAGACAGATCGTTACATCGCTTACTTAAGCAAGAAAGTCGGAGGTTGATCGTGAAAACCATCCTTCTCGCGTTGATTCTTTTCGTCTCGACTCAAGCGCATGCGCAGTTCGATTACTCGCAAACGGATTTCGCCTACCTCTTTAACAACTACCGCGCATCGCAAGCCGAGCCTCTTCCGTGGCCCGGCACGTTCTGGCCGTTCGATGGACGTGGCGGCGGATCAGGCATCAACTACTCTCTGAAAAACAGTCGTTCTCCTGCGCAGAAGTACGATGCGCTCTTCAACACCGGAGGTCTTGCCGCGAAGTGGGAAGAAGAAAATCACACGTGCACAAACGTCAGCAAAGAGAACAAGAAAGACTGCGAAGGTTGGTACGGTCACTGTAACGGCTGGACCGGAGCGGCGCTCTTCAACGCAGAACCTGACTTCAACTCACCGGTAACTTTGCAGTCGAAGACAGGCGAGTCGATCACGTTCGACTTTACAGACATCAAAGCTTACTTAAGCGAGATGTGGCTCGACGCGAGTGTTTCGTTTGATGGAACTGGAACGACGGTGAAGCCCGGAAAATGGATTTTCGATCCGAATGATCCGGTTTCTCAACAGCCGGCCGCGAACAATTCTGACCTCACAAACTACGAAGCGTACTGGGATGTCACTCCTCGCGGGCTCTTTTATGCGCTGACGAACTATGTGGGCGTTCAAAAAGCCGGGATTGCGATCGATCGCTTCACGGGCGACGAAATCTGGAACCAACCTTTGATTGCGTATCGGCTGCTCCCAATAACGGGGCCGGCGCAAGCGCCCATTGAACGCGGCGGCCGTCAACTTTATCCACTCACGGTCGGCATCAAGATCTACTGGATGAATGATGATGTCGATTATAACTACAAGCGCGGAGACAGCATCGGCTGGAACGTGATGGATCCGAAGTTTTCGACCGACACCGTCCCGCAAGGCTTCACCGAGATCGCGTCGCAAGATCACACGCAAGATGGAGCGGTGGTTTCACGTTACATGTCGGCGACGTTCTTCTTCGACGCTCCGGTGACGATGAATCCTGACGGCACAAAAGTTCTCTCGGCAGGACGCATGATTGGCGACGGAGTTTGGACACACGCCGATCCAGAGCAACGCCGCATATGGTACTCGCGCGGATATGAAGCGACTCAAGTGCAGCCCGATTTCTTGTGGCGCCCCGATGCTCTCTCGCGCGAAGCCGACTACCGTAACCCGTATATCGATCCTGCGAAGGTCTATAAGATGATCATGAAGCAGCCGATTCCGGGCTCGGACTCTTGGTGATTGCTGGGCGGTCATCGAAATAAAAAAAGCGGCCTTTGCGGGCCGCTTTTTTGCGCTGAGCTTTCGCTACGAGCGACTCTTTTGAATAAGCGCGCCCGTCTTAAACCTTCGCGAGTGCGTCTGAGAGATCCTTCAAAAGATCTTCGACGTTCTCAACCCCGACCGACAAACGAATCATCGCATCGTCGATGCCCAAGGCTTTACGCTGTTCCGGAGGGATCGACGCATGAGTCATGATCGCCGGATGCTCAATCAACGATTCAACTCCGCCCAGTGACTCCGCCAACGCGAAAACGCGCGTGCTTTCAAGGAAGCGTTTGGCTTCGGAGAGCCCGCCTTTCAACGACATCGTCATCATTCCACCGAATCCGTG
>CAJYIL010000274.1 GCA_913774795.1 Pseudobdellovibrionaceae bacterium | reverse complement strand
CGGAACAGAGCGTAACTTTTCACGCACACGCTCGATATGAACTCCGCCTCCGTCATCGGCGATCGAAATTCTGAGCGACTCTCCCTCAAGCCCACATGAGATCGTCAAGTGACCTTCGGGCGATTTGCCCGCCGCTACTCGCTTGTCGGGTGTTTCGAGCCCGTGATCGATCGCATTCCGGAAGGCATGAACGAACGAGTTCAAGAGGCCCTGAAAGCGCACTGTCGGAACTTCGAGACTTCCGCCCTCAATCTTCAAAGGCGCGAGCCGTTTTCCGAGTCGATCCGCCAGCTCGACCATCGACATCGAATAGACCCTCAAGACTTCTTCGATTTTCAAAACGGCTTTTGCTTTCTGCAAAGGGCCGAGGAGTTCGATCAGGGATTTCAACTCCTCATCGAGGATCGCCTTCATCTCGGTGGCCGAGCGATGGAGACGCATTTTGAAAGACGCGGAGATCAAATCTCCACCGTTTGCTTTCAAAAAATCTTCGAAGACATGACAGGCGTGAGCGAGCGGTTCGAGTGCGAATGTCGCCGCGCCCCCTTTTAAGGTGTGCAGTTTTCTTTCAAGTACGGCCTGATCGCTCACTTCACCGCGCAAGAGTTGAGCGATGACCTCTTGAGCATCTTCAACAAACATCCGGAAAGCGTCGCGGTGCTTCGCGACCTGAACGATCTTTTTGACGAGCGCACGTTCTTTTGCGGCCGAACGCACGGCTTCCATCTCGGCCGTACGATCGGTCGTGACGACGACAACCCCAGAGGTCGTTCCCGCCTCGCCGACCATGCGGTTATACGAGAGCGAAATCTCCGTCGGAGGGGCCAACGGCAATCGCGACGGCGCAAGCGGCGTCAAATCGGCAAAATCCAGCAACTCCCCAAACACGGCTTGTCGCCAGTTTGCAAAAGCATCGGCCTGATCATCAGCGAAACCCAAAACTTTTTCGATCGATTGACCGGCGATCGAATCGCCGAACATCTTTCGACCGACTTCGGAATAAATCGGAAGCGTTTTGCCTTCGGCGTCGAAGACGAGAATGCCCTGCCCGAGGGAATCGAGAATTGTTCGGAGGAGGGCGTTTGTCTTCGAGATCTCGAGCGTTCGCTCCGCGACCATCTTTTCGAGATTGGCGGAGTAGTCTTCGAGCTTCGCCCGCGCCGTTCGCAGATCTTCGATGACCGCTTCTTTCTGATCGAGCTCTCCGCGGTATTTCTTTTGGAGAACTTTTTCGAGTGAGACATCCCGAATCGTAAGAATGAATCGGGCGCGCTCAGCGTCCGAAGTCGCAAAGAACTCAGGTTGAGGTTGCACGATCACTTGCGCCGAACCTTCGACTCCGCCCGATGTCGTGAAAAGCACTTCGCGCATCCGCGAGGGCTCGGTGAGCTTTTCAAGGTCGAGATCAAGAGCGGGAGTAAACGTGACGAACGACATCAGCGGCTTCTTTGAAGCAAATCGTCGGCTCGGCATATCGAAGAGAAGCCCCGCGGCCTGATTGCCAAAGACCGCGTTGCCTTGGCGATCGATGACGATCACGACTTCTTGAATGGAATCGAAGAGCTTGTAATCTGCCATTAACCTACTCGTGTTTTCTTTTTCAGCGCCTTCGACGGATCCAGGCTCTTCTCGAGTGCGTTCAGCGCATCTCGATTGAATTGGGCCCCGCGATGAACGCGGAATTCCTGAAAGACTTTGAGAGCGTCCTCAGGAGTCAGTGGCTTGGCTTCTTGTTGAATACGATCGACAAACGCGTTTGCGAGAGAGACCACTCGCGCCAGCGGCGAGATGTGGAGGTCTTTCAGCCTCTTCGGAAACCCGGAGCCGTCGGAGCGCTCGTGGTGCTCGAGGACCATGAGCAAGATGTCATCCGGCATGGTCTTCGCCTGACTGAGGAGTTGGACACCGATCTCGACGTGGCTCTCGTAAATGATTTTCTCATCACGTGTGAGCACCGAGAGAGGTTTGGCCAAGATCTCTGCCGGGAGCTTCGACTTGCCGATGTCGTGCAAAAAACCACCGAGCGAGAGCTTTTCGAGAGTCGACGGTTTGACCCACTCGTGCTTCATCCCGATCATCACGGAAATCATGCTCACCATCATCGAGTGCACGATTCCGTCATTCGAAGCCATTCCGAACTTCGTGATCAAATCGGTGATCTGATCGTTCTCTTTGACGTAATTTAAAAGCGCATGGTTTACGAGTTTCGCCCGCGAAAAAGACGAATCCGAAAATCCCACTTCTTCGATCTCGCGATACACGGTCGTCATCGCATCTTGGATCAATGCGGTTCGCGTGTCGTTTTTAAACCGCGAGCCGGTCTCAATGAGTTGCTGAGTCGCCTGGGTCTGCGTGACAAGAAACCGGTGGTAATCGTCGATATGGACGAAGAGAGACTCGAGGTTTTTCGCACGGTATTTTTCAAGCGAAGTTTCGGCGGTCGGCTGACCCGCTTTTGCGATGAGGATGAACCGACCACTCGGCATTCTCAGATACGTGACGACGATGACAATCGGAAGAGACAAAAACTCATCGATCGGAATCGGTTGTACGTTAGAATCGTCGATTTCTCGAGGGGCGCCCATACCCCTTTTTCGGATTTTTCGGATCTGGGCTAAACGCGACTGGACCGCAGCCCAGTCGATATTTCGATCAATTGTCGTAAACGATACGCACGTTTTCGATGTAGTCGGCGATCTCGTTGATGATGCGCTCGACATCCGTCGCGTTTTCACGCTCACCCGCTTCTTCAAGCGAACGAGAGAGCGTCTCAAGATGAATGAACCCGTAAGGACGTGCGATGCCCTTCCAGGTATGAGACATGCGTCGAATAAACTCGTAATCGTTGCGCGAGCGCGCCTGCTTCAACTCTTCGAGCTCGTTTTTTCGGTTCTGCATGAACGACGGAATCAAATCGGCTAGATCGGGATCGGGACGCACGACCCAAGTCGTCGGCGAAGCGTGAGAAGTCATTTTGTCCTCGTAATGCAGTTCCATAATTCTCCCTACGGGTCGAAACCTTCTAGCAATAGAAGTCTCAGTTGTTAAGCGAAACGCTCGCCCGTTGATCCCGATTGATTCTCATTTAATCAGACCTCTCCGCCCGAAAACTTCTAGATGCGTACACAATTTGCGAGCCTCTCGAGAACTTGCGCAGTTGAGCGTTGATTTGAATTGTGTAGGTAGCGAATTGAACTGAAGAGGTCTGTCAGAGGATCTAGGAGCCTTTGATTCTTCTTGCAGGCGAGCTGCGTCGTCGGCCCGAAGTCAGCAGCCAATAAGAGCCAGCGATGACAGCAAGTCCCAGCAATCCTTCGGGAAGAACAGTTGAGTAAACATAAGTCATTGAGTCGTGCATTCGTTTTTCAGCGTTAATCCCGGCAACCCGCTACGGAAAGCTTGCCTCGAGTTTGTGTTGAAATTTAAACATCTCAGCTCAGGTTTCTTGGCAATTGTTGGGGGATCTGGCCTCAAAGGTCTAACTTTAAACAGATTCTGACAGATCGAGCTTGCTGCTCAGAGTGCCCGGTTCTATAAGAAAACCCGAACAACGACTGTTCCGTCTAAAAATGTGAAAGAAGGTTTAAGTGCATAACGTACTCCTTGTTGAAGATTCATCTGACGCATTCAATCTCGTGAAGCGTGCTCTCGGTAGCTCCGTTCACCTTGAATGGGCCAAGTCGCTTGGTGAGGCGTCGAGAACTCTTCAGAAAAAAAGCTTCGATCTCATTCTTCTCGACGTCATGTTGCCGGACGGAGACGGCTACCGGCTCTGCTCGATTCTTCAAACCGACGACCAACTCAAGAACGTTCCGGTGATTTTCTTGACCGCAAAGAATTCGGTCTCCGACAAAGTCCTCGGATTTTCGGTCGGTGCCGATGACTTCATTTCAAAGCCGTTCGACGGTCTCGAGCTTAAAGCTCGCGTCGACTCTCGTTTGCGCAAACGCGATCGTGAGCGCATGGAATCGGACATTCTGAAACTCGGCGATATTGAGATCAATAAGTCGACTCAAAAAGTCCAGATTTTCGAAAACGGCCAAGCCCATGATGTTGACCTGACTCCGATCGAATTCAAACTTCTTTTGTTCCTCTGCAAAGAGGTCAACAAAGTGTACTCGCGAGACGAGATCTTGAATTCGGTCTGGGGCGAGTCGATCCACGTTTATTCGCGCTCGGTCGACACTCACATTTCAAAACTCCGTAAGAAGCTCGGCTCAAAAGCGAATTACATCGAATCCGTTCATGGTTCGGGTTATCGCTTCGTCGTTGATGAATCGTCGAAGGCTCCTCGAGTCGAACTCGCGCCTCACCCTCTTCTTTAGTAGCTCCAAAATTTCTGCTCGAAATTCCTAAGCCCGAAGCCTCGATGCTTCGGGCTTTTTTTTGGCCTGAGTTCTCCTAATAGCAGCTCAAACCGGCGGGAATACTTGTCTCTTTCACCACAGTCTCACCACATCGCCATGATTATTTTCACCTCGGTGTACGGAACACTGAGTGAGTCAGCGGCGTTCATCTCTTGAACTTCGCAATGGGTGTCCCCATGAGGCCCCACATCTTTTTTTCTTCGAATCCGAAGTTCTTATAAGCAAGGGTTGAGAGTGCGAAAGCACTCCACCCTCCCGCCTTTGCTTGCTCGAGAGAGTTCAAATAAAAAGAGCCTGCGTCTTCGAAGACGCAGGCTCTTGAATGACTAAACAGATTTTTATTACTTTGCGGGTACTGATTCTTTGTTCGAAGAATCAACGCCGGGTCCCGCCGGATCGGTTGGTCCATTGGTGTTCGAGAGACCATGGTTTCCTTGAGGCTGAGCCATGGATCCAGGCGCATCTGCCGGCACCGGCTGCGAAGTCCCGGAGGCCGTATCGGATGCAGGCGCCGACGATGTCGCTTCCCCAGGCGAAGTCAGTTGGTGATCGGCCCGGAGCTGGCCTGTTGCGGTCTCGCCGCTTTCGAAGGCGTTGCGAGTTGATGCTGGGCCAAACGCAAAGATAAAGCCGGTCAAAATGAGAATAAGCGCGAAAAAGCTGAGAGCGTACTTTGCCCAAGTTTGCATGGTGTGTCCTCCTCCAGGAACGCGCAGGCCCACAAATGGCCCGCAGCAGGTCCTACGATGCCCTACGAGCCACATAGATGGCGTGAAGCCACGATTTAGATATCCTGGCGATTTGAACGCATTTGTACTTCTCCAGGGCGTCAATGCGATTTGTTGGCAATTTCATGACATCGAAGTGAGGTATAGAGACGGTCGGTTGACTACCGTTGAGACGTTCCGTTGTGGAACCGAATTAGGAGGCACTCATGGAATGGATCGTTGTCATCGCAATCGGCGCGGTCATTGGCGGCGTTGTTAGCTTCGTCTCTCTCGAAGGTTTGCGGATGCCGCAGAGCTTGACGATTTTACTCGCTGTCGTCGGCGCAGTTTTCGGTGCGTTGCTCGCGCAAGTCACCGGCTTTCAAGCATTCGGTCAGTACACGTTCTACATCGCAGCGACGGGACTCTCGATCGCACTGTTAGCAGGCGGAATGCTCGCATTCTCACTGACGAACGAAGAGAAACGCATCTAGCTCACATGATTTCTACAGCCGCATTCGCGTAAATGAATGCGGCTGTGTAATTGCGATTTAAAAATCGATTGATTCGTTTTTAAGTCTTCTAATCGCGAGCTGAAACTTAGGTTTTCCCTAGGTAAAAGTCATGCTCCAGATTATTTTTCGGCGCGCAAAATTCACGTGGAGTTACGCGCGTCTCACGCACGTCCGCAAATTAGGGAACTCGTTGCTCTAGTGTTATACTAGAGAAAGCAAACGAGGTTAGCTCTATGCAATCCCGCAGAATTCAGCGCCCTATGCGGCGCCCGAGATATCGGGTGATCGGCGGAGTTCCATCAATTGAACTCAAGCTCCGGTCACCTCGTCAGTTGTTTGACGAAAGAGACCCCGCCCCTTTCCGCGAAAGGGATTTAGACGACGATGCAGTTCGCTACATTGTGACGTCGTTCCGCGAACTGAAAGATCAGGACGACGTGAAGGTACAACTTTACTTCGAATCGCTCGGCGAGTTCGAACAGAACCCGACCGACATCGGTCGCGCGATCCACTCGTTCTTCAGATATGAGAGCGAGATGCGAAGACGCGATCTAAAATCGATTTTTCACCAAGGGCTCTTCTCCCTCGCAATCGGGCTTTCGTTCATTACTTTGTGTACGTGGTTTGCGTATGCCGTCCACGCCGAGCATCCGCCGTTTTGGCAATCTCTCATTCACGAGCTTCTGTTGGTGACGGGTTGGGTCTCGATGTGGAAGCCAATTTCGATCTTCTTGCATGATTGGTGGCCGATTGCCGACGACATGAAGACGTATGCGCGCTTATCGGAAGTCGAAGTCGAGTTGTCGCCGCTGAAATCGGCCGTCTCGACGCCGACTCCCGAGCCACAGGTGGCGCGTATTCCGGTCAAAAAGGATCTCGCACTCGCTTAATGGTGAAGTGGCGAGGTCGTGTCGATCGAACGTGTCGCGATGGCCGCTTCTGGCGTTGTCATTGACGGATACGTCGCAGGCGGCAGGTGCTGATCGATCGTATCGTTGGAGCGAGGCGCAGGCACGCGTTCGATCGATGCGCTCCTGTTCGACGGAGATGACGATTCACCGCCAAAAATTTTACGCGGATCGGGAATCGAATAAGGCGTTTCCCATGGCTTCATGGCCGCTTCGATCAGATCGCCAGCCTTCGTTTTTTCGAGCCAAATGTCCTCTTTGAATGCTCCGTAGGCGAGAAAGCTTCCTGCAGCCGTCAAAAGCACCCCAACGACCAACATAGCGATGAGAGCCGAGCGCGGATCGATCGGCAGAAGTCCGACGACCGCGATGACCATCAGAAGCACGCCTGTCACGATGACCGCCGCGATCGCACTCAGCCCGAAAAGAGAAATCGCGGTCGCGCGCAAACCTTGTATCGTTTTGACGTAAGCCTTTACCGCCTTGAGCGAGTTCTTTTTAATTCGCGGCTCAAGAAATGGCGTGATGACTTCATGGAAAAGCTGATCGACTAAATTCATCGGTGCGCCTCCGCCCGTTTTGAGGAAATCAAAAATCCGGCCACACCCGCGACGAGTGCCGCAGCGCCGATATAGAGAAGCGGGTCGCGGCGAGCTCCCTCGACGACTTGCCGAGAGATGTCTTCGACGTGGCCGATCCCGAGCGCGATCATCTCGTTTTTTGCGCGATGGAATTGAGCGATATCGGAGTCAACCGTCGTTTTGATGAGTGGTTTAAGCGGAGGTTCACTGATGTCGTGGATCGCGCGGTCTAACATTTCGAAGGCTTCATCGAAAGACGTGGGCTTCTTCATAAGCGGCAGTTTGCGCCGTTTACGGCGCGGTCTCAATTCGCGCTCGCGTCTGTGTCCAAAACTAGAACCGATTACGTTCGAAATGTTTTTGTTTCGATAACTTGCCTCAAGCGACTTCCGAAAGAGGTGAAGATCATGTTTGCTGGTGCCCTGTGAATGTTCTTTCATGGAGGGAGGATCACCATGCTTTACTGGGCACTCGTCTTTTTCGTCGTATCTCTCGTTTCGGGAATCTTCGGCTTTGGCGGCGTTGCGGAAGCATCTGCTGGCATCGCGCAGATTCTTTTCTACGTTTTCCTCGTCTTCTTCGTCGTCACACTCATCGCAGGTTTGGCTGGCGGCTCACGCCGGGAACTTCGATAACAGTTTGTAAAGACTGTGGATTAGTTGGTTCTATCCAAGACGCGCTCGGGCCTTTGATCCGGGCGCCAGGCCGCCCCCTGCCGACTCAATTCAAATCGTTTGTGCGTAGAAAAAACCTCTGTTAATTCTAGGGCAGATTTTGTGCCCCGGAAGTTTCTGTTTTTGGTTCTGTTAAGATCTAAAACCTTCCTTGGAGGACACATGCCCAGAGGAGGGTTTATCAATGGGTAGAAAGCTTTACGTCGGCAACCTTTCGTATTCGACGAATGACGAGAGTCTTCGCGCGGCATTCGCATCTTTCGGTACTGTCGAGAGCGCGAAAGTCATCATGGACCGTGAAACCGGTCGCTCGAAAGGCTTCGGCTTCATCGAGATGTCGTCAGACGAAGAAGCAGCGGCAGCAGTCACAGGCCTCGATGGTCAAGTGGTTGATGGTCGTAACCTCCGCGTTTCTGAGGCTCGTCCTCAAGAAGGCGGCGGCGGTGGTGGTCGTGGCGGCGGCGGTGGTCGTGGCTTCGGCGGCGGCGGAGGCGGCGGTGGTCGCGGCGGTGGCGGAGGCTACGGCGGCGGTGGCGGCGGCGGCGGACGCTGGTAAGAAACTAACTTCGATAAAGGGCGGCTCTCGGGCTGCCCTTTTTATTTGGTGAGTGAGCCCGCCGTTTCAGCACGGCTTGAGGCGATCGTCTCGGCAAATCTCATAAACTTATTTTATTTACTGACCCATTCGCGAGCTTAATCAAATCGCTCGAGCCTCTTTTGCGCGAGCCGCACTCGATTGTCGAAAGGTTAAAGAGCGCGTTTGCGTTTTGCGGCTTTCGATTTCCTGTGGCACATATTTGATTCCGCACACCTTTTTCGAAGGTTCGACTAAAGGTTTAGGCTCCCGCATTCGTTGGCGCCTCAAGATGCGGTGATTTTCTTTAAGGGAGCCTCTGATGACATTCGCGTACTTGCCGCTCACCGATTC
>CAJYIL010000273.1 GCA_913774795.1 Pseudobdellovibrionaceae bacterium | reverse complement strand
TTCATGCCGTTGATAGGTCTTCCGGCCTGCGGAATGACATCGTAACGACGAGTGACGTAGTTGCCTTTCGGAGAGTAGCGAATGTCTTTTCCGAGGCCGTCGACCGGAGCGACTCCCGCGGTCACGCTCATCGGAAGCCCGTTTTTCCAGGCGAAGTAGGTTCTCAGCAGGTAGGGAAAACGACCGCAGTCTGAGTTGAACTTCCAGTTCGGGCTATCGGTTCCGCGGTAAGGATTGGCGGGCGACTTCAAGCAGGCATCGACGTTTCGGCAGCCGGAGTTGGCGATCGCGGTGATGAAATCTCCGAAGCTTTTCTCATCGGTGGCCGACCACTCGGTTTTGCGAATCGGCCAATCGGCGTTTGCAGCAAACGACGGCGCGGCAACCAGCAATGTCAGCGCAAGGGCGGCGAAATTCATCATGACAGACCTCTTCGAGGTCTGAAGTCTTCCAAACCGTGTGCCGTGGGCTAACACTCGTGGCGTGCACTTAAAGGCTTGGCCAACGCCGGTGTTTAACTCTTAGACAGGAAAATCTTAGCGAGTTTTAGGCGCGCATCGGCACGATCGAATCGCGTGGAGGGTGCGTTTGATCGAGCTCCGGGTAATCCATGTTGAAATGGATGCCTCGTGATTCCTTGCGCGAAAGCGCGCACGTCACTGTGAGATCGGCCACCAGAGCGATATTGCGAAGCTCGATGATGTCGGGGTGCACGCTCGTTCCGTAGTATTCACTGACCTCTTGCAAGATGGTCTGTAGGCGGGTCTTGGCGCGCTCAAGGCGGCGATTCGATCTAACGATCCCGACGTAATTCCACATCAGGCGGCGGATTTCTTCCCAGACGTGGGTGATGACGACCATCTCGTCTTCATTCGAGCGACCCGCGCGTCCGGTGAAGGAGTCGAAGCCTTCGGGGAGAGGAAATTCGTCGGCGTGAGCGAGCGAATACTCAGCCGCGTTGTGAGAAAAGACGAGGCACTCAAGAAGAGAGTTTGAGGCTAATCGATTTGCGCCGTGAAGGCCTGTGCATGCTGTTTCGCCGGCGGCGAGAAGTCCGCGGATGTCGGTGCAACCGTTGATATCGGCGAGAACACCTCCGCACAAATAGTGCGCGGCCGGCACAACGGGAATCGGGTCTTTTGTGATGTCGATCCCGTACTCTAAACAAGTCTTGTAGATGTCTGGAAAGTGCGACTTCAAGAGTGACTCAGGAATTTTCGTTGCATCGAGATAAACGCAAGGCGCGCCCGTTCTTTTCATTTCGGCATCGATTGCGCGCGCGACGATATCGCGAGGTGCGAGCGAGCCCAGCGGGTGAACTTGCTTCGCGAACGCGACGCCTTCTCCATTGATAAGCTCAGCCCCTTCGCCTCGGAGCGCTTCGGTGATCAAGAAGTTTCGCGCATTCGGGTGATAGAGGCACGTCGGGTGAAACTGCATGAACTCCATGTTGGCAACCCGCGCGCCCGCGCGGTAAGCCATCGCGATGCCGTCGCCGGTCGCGCCACTC
>CAJYIL010000272.1 GCA_913774795.1 Pseudobdellovibrionaceae bacterium | reverse complement strand
GACGGCACGATCGGCGAGTGCGCGACGTACCCTTTCGGGAACTTGACTTTTTCGCCGATGAGATCGGGCTGTTGAGTATCGACGACGACACCTTGGAGCGAGCCATCATCTCCATCCGGATTTTCATCCGTGATGACGACTCTATCGTTTCTCTCCAGGTGAGCATCGGGCTCCTCGGTTTTCGGAGTGTCTTTCTTGCGAACAGGTAAGTGATCCGTCGTCACGAAGCCCGGGTCGCCGTCTTTCATGGGCTGGCGGTCTTGCGACTTCTGTTGCTCAGCGAATTGGTCGCCGGTGTTTTGCGTTCTCGGGACCTCCTGCCATTTCGATCCCCCGCACGCGGCGAGCGAGAAAATGAGGAGTGTCGGCCCTAAAACGGCAACCGATCGGCCTAAAAATGTCAGCGTGGGCTTCATTGTATTGCGCACGAGAACCTCCGGGAGCACCAAACCACTAAATATTTCATCTCAAGCTAAGGTGAGAGCATGGCCCATGCCACGGCTTTGGGGTAAAGTGGCCAGATGCAAAATTGGCGAGACCTGACCCTGATCGCGTTCGATACCGAAACCTCTGGCAAGTACCCTCTGAGCGCCGAAATCTGCGAGATCGCCGCGGTGAAGTGGCGGGGAGGAGAAGTCGTCGAGACTTTCGAGACGCTGATCAAGCCTTCAAAGGAAATGGGTGCTGAGGTCATCGCGATTCACGGAATTACGAATGAGATGGTCGCCGACGCTCCGGCCATGAGTGAGAAGATCGCCGATTTTCATCGGTTTATTGAAGGCGGAGTCGTCGTCGCTCACCACTCTCCGTTCGACATCGGTTTCGTCACGCACGAATTCGAGAAAGCGGGTCTGACGCTTCCCTCAGAGCCAGCTCTCTGCTCGTCACTCCTCTCGCGCAAACTTTTTCCCGAATCTCAAAATCATCGTCTGCAAACTTTGATTAAGTTCTTCGGTCTTCCTCAGGGCACAGCTCACCGCGCACTCGATGACACGAAGGCTTGTCTCGACGTCGCTCTTCGTTGTCTCGAGAAAGCGGGCGATTTGCTTC
>CAJYIL010000271.1 GCA_913774795.1 Pseudobdellovibrionaceae bacterium | reverse complement strand
CGCAGATCGGGATGGTCACGCGCGAGGGGCTCGCGAGCGCGTTTGAAAAGAAAATTCCGCGCTGGCTTCTCATCGTTTTCTGTCTGGCCCTTTTCGTCGCCAATACCTTGAATGTAGCGGCCGATCTCATCGCGATGTCAGATGCCGCCGAGCTTCTCGGGCTCGGAAACTCTCATGCATGGGTCTGCGTGTTCGGTCTCGGTATCGCGTTTGCGACGATTCAGTGTCCTTACCGAACGATTGCGAGGACTTTGCAACTCTTAGCGATCTTTCTCATCGGATACATCGCGACGTCGTTCATTGTAAAAGTCGATTGGGCGGGTGCGCTTCACTGGCCATCGCTCCCGCGTACGCGCGACGAGGGTGCCATGCTCGTGGCGATCTTGGGAACGACCATTAGCCCTTATCTTTTCTTCTGGCAAACCGCTCAGGAAGTCGAAGAGCGCGCCGAGACGACTGAGGAATGCACGGAGGACGACTTCTTCTTTCGTCGGGTCGATGTCATGGTCGGCGCGGCGTTCTCGAACATCGTCATGTTTTTTATCATCGTCGCCACGGCGGCGACGCTCAACGTAAATGGTTTAGTCAATATCGAGACGAGCTCACAAGCCGCCGAAGCGCTCAAGCCGATTGCCGGCCCTTTCGCGACGTTACTCTACACGTTGGGTCTCATCGGGACGGGCTTACTCGCAATCCCGACGTTGACGGGCTCGGCCGCTTACGCGCTCGCCGAAACATTCGGCTGGGATGAAGGTCTCAACGCCAAGTTCGGAAAAGCGAAAGCTTTTTACTGCGTCATCATCGCCTCAACCGTGATTGCGATCGTTGCCGATTTCGCGAATATAAATCCGATTAAGGCGTTGGTGGGATCGGCGATCGCCAACGGTGTCGTGGCTCCATTCATCTTAGCCGTGCTCTTTTTGGTCGCGAGAGATCCAGTCATTATGAAGGGTCATCCCGTGTCTCGGCTCATCCAATTTCTGCTTTTCACCACATGTTTGATGATGTTCGCGGCGTTGATCGGACTCTTTGCGTTTTAATCCGAGCCATGCTGTTCTTGGCAAAGATTTGAACTGGAGAAGACCCCCATGATCCGTACCGCATTGATGTTTTCAATTTTAATTTCGCTCTCTGGCTGCGCGGCCATCCAACAAGACTACGAGAACCGTATGTGCAACTATGATGCGGCTTACGAAGAAGGCGCGAATGCCGCTCGTCAAAAAGGTCAAATGCAGGGGAGCATGATTGCGAGCAACTGCCCAGTGCAAGCGCGTGATGCCGTGATGAGCGGCTATCGCGCAGGCTACGCTTCGGTTCCGCAGCAGCGCCCGACAGCCCAACCGGCGCCAGGTCCGGTCGTCATCGTCAATCCTGGTGCGGGATTCCAAAACCCAACCTATCCGTCGCGCGGTGGTGGAACCGTGATCATTAACCCAACGGCTCCTTC
>CAJYIL010000270.1 GCA_913774795.1 Pseudobdellovibrionaceae bacterium | reverse complement strand
GTTCTGATCCGGCGACCGACAAAATCAAATTCGTGTTCGGTGACGGAGACGTCGAGATCTCCACAGCCGAAGGAAACGAAATGACGTGGTCGTGCAGAGGTACGGGCGCGGCGCCGAACCCGAAAGTCGTGGCCGATTTGACGACGGTTGATTTCTCGCAAGTGAAAGATTCGCGGTGCGAGATCGGCATTCCGGCAAATCGTCATCTCGAAGTTCGCGCAGCCAAAGGTAAAGTCGAATTGAATGAGCCTCGCTTTCATGTCAAAGCGCACCTTGAATCTGGAAAGATGGAATTTTCGGATGCCGAGGGAGCAGCCTATAGCTTCGTGACGTCAGTTAGGTCGGGAAAGTCAGACGAGTTTAGACAATCGGATAAGAAAAACGCTTACACGGCGGAGTTGCATGTCGATCGCGGCATACTCTCGCACGAGCAGGAGTAAGAAATGCAGATCAACGACACTCAAACGATGCTCCCTCATGCCATGTACGCCTCGATCTCAAGGCGTTTTGGAGCGCTGTTGCTGGATGGAATTATCTTGGCCATTTTTGGATGTATCGCCGCGAACATTGTCCCGTTTTTAGGCGGGCTCATCGTGTGGTTCTTCTATGCACCCATCTTCGAATCGTCCGCGATTCGCGCGACTCTTGGAAAACACTTGATGGGCATTCAGGTGTCGGATCTCGCGGGCCGCCGGATTTCTTTTCGCGCGTCGCTGATTCGCAATTTGATGAAACTCGTCTCGAGCGCGATTTTGTTCATCGGTTATGTGTTCGCACTTTTCTCATCGCGCAAACAGACTCTCCACGATTTGCTCGCGGACACCACCGTCGTTTACGGCCGAAGCGAGGCTTCGATTGCCGACGCGTGGGTCGAAGAGGTGAAGGCGTTGTTTCGCTCGAATGAGACACCGATTGCGCCCGGCTCAGCCGCGGCGAGCGACTCTCCGAACGCGACGTTCTCGTACGAGAACCGAGGATCGGTTGCAGATCAACTCGAGCGCTTGCAGGCTTTGCGCGATCGGGGATCGATCACGGCCGAGGAATTCGAGGCCGCGAAGAGAAAGATTTTGTCGTAACCGTTTGCGTGCGTCGTCTTACGTTCGGCTGGCGATGAGCTTGTTCGCGATCTCGATGAAGCCATCGCCACCCTCTTTAGACGCGACGTACGCAGGCTTGTATTTTAGGCGCGGCAAGAACTTCTGGATGTTCGCTACGGCGAATGCGTTCTTGAAAAATTCGAACATTGGCTCATCGTTGGGTGAGTCTCCGCTGAACGCGAATGTTTCGTTGGCCGTGTTGAGGTCGAGTCCGAGTTCGCGCTGAGCATACTCGCGGCACATGCTGAGTTTGTCGTAAGAGCCGAACCAACCGTTCACGTGGATGCTCGATACCTTTGCTTGAGCGCCGTGGATTTTGAAAACTTCGACGATCCGGTCGACGGATTTTTCGGGCAGAGGATCGACGTCTTCGCAGAAGTCGACGGCGAGATCCATGAGGCGGCAGAACTGGTCTGAGGCGATCGCGCAGCCTGGCACTTCTTTGAGCACGTCTCCTTGAATCACGCGCAGCTTCTCGCGGTTCTTAGCTTGCTCGGCTTCACTGAAAACGAAATGACGCTGCATCTTCTTGTCGTGATAACGAAAGTAAAAGCCGCCGTTTTCGCCGACAACTCCGTGAACGGGCCACATGCGCGCGATCATCTCGCACCATCCGGCAGGGCGGCCGGTGACGGGAATCACGGCGATTCCGTTCTCGTGAAGTCGCCACAAAGCTTCGTAGGCGCCTGGTCCTAAGTGCCCGTGGTCGGTGAGCGTATCGTCGATGTCGGTGAACAAAAAGCGGACGGATGAGTTAGAAAATTCAGAAACGCTTTTCATTGCTTAGACTCCGTGAAGGCCGTTTGACTTAGTCTTGCGTCAAAAATTTAGGCTTGCAACGACGACGCGAAGACCCCATTTTGATTTTGGTCTTTCGCGTCACTCTTCGAAGTTTCGCGGGAGGCAGTCTTAAGTCTGGTCAGACTCGAACGGTTCGGGTGAATCCAGATGCTGTAGACAGAAAGTAGTTTCGTGGCAAAAAAAGCAGCAGCTTCATCTTCCGGTCTTCGTCTCGTCATCGTTGAGTCTCCGACGAAAGCCAAAACCATCCGCAAATTCCTGGGAAAAGACTACGTCGTCGAATCGTGCATGGGTCACATTCGAGATCTCCCGCAATCGGCGAAGGACATCCCGGAAAAATTTAAAAAGCAGCCGTGGGCTCGTCTCGGTGTCGACGTCGATCACAACTTCGATCCGATCTACACCGTTCCGAAGAACAAAACCAAGGTCATCAAGACGCTCAAAGACTTGATGGAAGAGGCCGACGAACTCTATCTCGCGACCGACGAAGATAGAGAGGGCGAAGCGATTTCGTGGCACTTGGTTGAGACTCTCAAACCCAAAATTCCGTTCAAGCGAATGGTCTTTAACGAGATTACGAAAGAAGCGATTTTGGGTGCTTTGAAAGAGACACGCCAGATCGACGAGAACATGGTTCGCGCGCAAGAGGCGCGACGTATTCTTGATCGTCTTGTCGGATATACGATCTCACCTCTTCTGTGGACGAAAGTGGCCTTCGGTCTTTCGGCAGGCCGCGTGCAATCGGTTGCCGTGCGACTCATCGTCGAGCGTGAGCACGAGCGTCTCCGTTTCGTGAAGTCAGCTTACTGGGGACTCGAAACAGAGAATGAAAAAGACTCGATCAAGTTCGGCTCGCGTCTTTTGAGCGTCGACGGAAAGCGCATCGCGACCGGCAAAGACTTCGATTCCGAAACCGGAAAACTTGCAGCGACTGCGAAAGATATCGTCGCGCTAGACGCCGCCGGTGCTCAAAAAGTTCTCGACTCAGTTAAAGGTCAGCCGTGGAAAGTCGTCGAAGCGGAAGAAAAGCCGGTTTCGCGTAAACCACCGGCTCCGTTCATCACTTCGACGCTTCAACAAGAAGCCAACCGCAAGCTCGGCTTGTCGGCGCGTGAAGCGATGCAGGTCGCGCAGTCGTTGTACGAACAAGGTTTCATCACTTACATGCGGACGGACTCAACGTTCTTGTCTCAGCAAGCTCTCGAAGCGTCGCGCGCGAAGATTCTCGAGCTCTACGGGAAAGAGTATCTTCCGCCCGAAGCACGTACCTACGAAGGCAAGAAGGTCAAAGGCGCGCAAGAGGCCCACGAAGCGATTCGTCCGGCGGGAACAGATTTTAAAACTCCCGAAGAAACAGGATTGGCCGGAATGCCGTTCCGTCTCTACGAATTGATCTGGAAGCGCACGATGGCTTCGCAGATGGTGAACTCGAGACAGAAACAGGTTTCGATTCGCTTCCAAGTCGCGCAGTCGATCTTTGCGACGAGCGGGATGACGATTGAATTCCCGGGGTTCTTGCGAGCGTACGTCGAAGGTCAAGACGATGAGCAAGCGGCTCTCGATGACCGCGAGGTGCGTTTGCCGGAGATGAAAGTCGGCGACAAAGTCACGTGTCACGAAGTGCGCGCGATCGAGCATGAAACAAAACCGCCGGCACGATTCACGGAAGCGTCGCTTGTTCAAACGATGGAAAAAGAAGGCATCGGTCGTCCATCGACATACGCGTCGATCATCGGGACGATCATCGATCGTGGTTACGTGAAGAAACAGGGTAATGCTCTTGCTCCGACTTTCACGGCGATGGTTGTCGGAAAACTTTTGATGCAACATCTTCCGCAATACGTGGATCTTCAGTTCACGTCGCAGATGGAAAACTCCCTCGATGAAATCGCGGGCGGCGAGCTCGATCACTTGAGCTACCTGAAGTCGATCTACTTCGGAAAGCAGGGGTTGAAGTCGCAGGTCGATTCGCAAGCTGACAAGATCGATCCGGATGAAGCTCGCTCGATTCATTTCGATAGCTTGAAAGAGTTGTCATTCAGAGTTGGCCGCTACGGTGCCTACGTTTGCCGTAAAGAAGACGGCGCAGACGTTTGCGCGTCGTTGCCGGAGTCGCAAGCTCCAGCCGATATTACGTCTGAGATCGCGAACAAATTGATCGATCAGAAGAAGAACGGAAGCGATGCGCTCGGAAAAGATCCGAAGACGGGTGAGCCGATCTATGTTCTGACG
>CAJYIL010000269.1 GCA_913774795.1 Pseudobdellovibrionaceae bacterium | reverse complement strand
CCGTTGGCGTGAAGTTGGTGATTAATCGTGTCGTCATTGAAAACTGTCAACGTCTGGCCGACAAACACGCGAATCGGATCATTCACGGTGTTCCACGGCATTCCGCCTGTTCCTGCGCGGATCCGGAAGGTGACGACGTTGCCATTTGCTGAAGGTGTCGCGGTCGGATTTGCGGTGAAGGCCGTCACGTTTCGATTGAAATACGCATACGACAGAGTGCCATCTGGCCAAGTTGCTTTCAGTGCGACGTTCAAAGAGCCGGCAGTCGTGCATCTCAGCGTTCGCTTTAACATCGAGCTGCTCGGCGCAAGTGAGCATGAGGCCGTTGTCGACGTGGGGTTGATTGACCAATTCAAGATTGCTGAAGAGGTATTCGTGCCTGTTGCGCGAAGTTCGTAGTCAAATCCGGTATCCACCGTCGCCGTATCCGAGAGCTGCGACAAACCGCCCGGAGCGTAACCCACAAGGCCGAAGACACCCGTCATCTCGCCGTTTGAGCTAAGCGACGAGAGTTCGGCCGATTGCGGATCGTACCGGAATCCGGCATCGCAATTCTGAAATGTCGTGCAGATCCCGAAGAGAACCAAAGGTACGGCCAGAGTGCTGACTTTAAGCTTTCTCATACTGATCATTTCGGTCCCACGACGTAGGTCCTTAAGAAATGATGGAAGAGCTCGACAAAATTAGTTCTCAGGATGAGACACTCGCCAAGCCCTGCGAATAACGCAGTCCACGCGCAAAAAAAGCCGGCTAAGTTCTAGCCGGCTTTTTCGCCGTAGACACCTCGGTTGTCGAACGACTGAACAGTCAGTGGATCTCCGGGGCTTGCAACATGCGCGCATAGACGCCCGGTTTCGGCATAGAAACTCTCGGTGCGAAAGACTCGAGCAACCGGAGCTTCGCGAGTGTTTCGGGCCCGAGCAAAGTTTCAACCGTATCACCGGTGAAGCGCTCGATGAATTGCATGAGAGGATCCGAATCCGAAGGAAAAATCTCGATCGTGTAGTCTTTGATCTCCGCGAACTCGGCGGCCTTCTTCAAGGCTTGATCCATGCCGCCGATTTCATCGACGAGGCCGAGATCGAGAGCGCGCTTGCCAGACCACACGCGCCCTTCCGCGATCGCTTCTAGATCTTCGCGTTTTTCGTAACCGCGCCCTTCTTGAACGACGTCCAAGAAACGCTTGTAGGTGCGCTCGACCGACTGTTGGATCTTGCTCGCTTCAAACGATGTCATCGGACGAACACCGCTGCCGATGTCGGCATACGGGTGCGTGTTGACGCCGTCGAAGTTCACGGCGAGTTTGTTCTTGAAGAACTTTTGAGTGTTGAACATCAAACCGAAAACGCCGATTGAGCCCGTGATCGTCGTCGGCTCGGCGAAGATATAACGCCCGGCCGAGGCCATGTAATAGCCACCGCTGGCCGCGACGTCGCCCATGCTAATCACGATCGGAACTTGTTCGTCGGTGATCATCATCTCGCGCCACATGACGTCTGACGCGAGAGCATCGCCACCTGGCGAGTTGATGCGCACGACGATCGCTTGCACATCTTCATCCTCGCGAGCGTCGATCAAATCCTCGCGGAATGTGTCGGATCCGATCGAATCACGCGAACCCTCGCCCGAGCCGATCTCGCCTTCGGCGAAAATGACCGCGATCTTGTTCTTGCTCTTCCCTTTCAGTGTTGCTTGAGAACGCGAATCACGAAGGAGCTGACCGATCCCGACCAGTCGCAACTCGTTGTCTTTCTCGTTCTTGTCGCCTTCTTTCGGTTTGCCGTTCTTAAAGATGGTCATGTCTTTCAGAGCGTCTTCGACTTGATCCTGAAAAAGGGTCTCGGTGACGAGACCGACTTGCTTCGCCTCACCTGCGCTGACTGCGAGGAGTTCGGCCGCGATCTGATCGACGCGCTTCTCATCGAGCTTTTGGCTCACGGCCGTCGCTTTGCGAACGCTCGCCCAAATGTCGCCAAGCAGATCTTCGTTTTGCTTGCGGTTTTCGGGCGACATTTTATCAAGGAAGAGAGGCTCGGTTGCCGCCTTAAATTTTCCGACTCTGAAAATCTTCGGTTCGACGTCGACTTTCTCGAGAAGACCTTTGACGAAAGGGCTCGTCATACTCAAGCCCTGGAATTCGAGCTCACCGTAAGGTTGAACAAAAATTTTGTCGGCGCTCGTTGCGAGATAGTAAGCCTTGTTCGAGTACGTATCACCGTAGGCGTAAACCCACTTTTTCGAATCGCGTTTAAATTCTTCGAGCTTATCGTGAAGCGCGGTCAAAGTCGCCCAACCGGCGTCGAAGTTTTTCACCTCCAGGTAAATTCCCTCGATGCGGCTATCTTTCTTAGCGGCTTCAATAGCGCGCGTGATCTCCCAGAGACCGATCGTTCGGTCTTCGGCGAAAATCGAACGCTGCCCAAAGAAATCGAAATCGAGCGGACGATGTTTGTCGATGATCTCGCCGCGAAGCTTGAGATGAAGAATCGAATGCTCTTCGACAACGGCTGATGAACTACGCCCGGCACTTTGGATGATCAAAGCGATAACGGCCGCGAAAACAAGAACGCTCACGAGGCTCGCGACGAGCATCCCGATGACGGTCGAAAGAATGTTTTTTAAAAAGGTTTTCATGCTGTCTTTCTAGGAATGAATTTACGCAAAATTTCGAGAGCGATCGGAAGAGCCGAGACCGCGAGAATGCCCACGATCACGAGATGGAAATTGTTCTTCACGCTTTCCATGTTGCCGAAGCGGTTGCCGATGATCACGAAGACGGTGATCCAAACGACCGAACCCGCAAACGAGTAGCTGAAAAAACGCGGATACGGCACGCGACCGAGGCCCGCAACGAAAGGCGCGTACGTCCTGAAGATCGGGAGAAAACGCGCGAGAAAAATGGTCTTCCGGCCGTGTCTTTCGTAGAACGCGGTCGTCGATTCGAGATGCTTCGGGTTGAAGATTTTGGAATCGGGCCGATTGAAAAGTCTTGTCCCGAGTTTGCGACCGATCCAATAGTTCGTCGAATCGCCAAGCGTCGCCGCGGCAATCAGCGTGAGAATCGAGATCTTCATATCGAGTGCGCCATCGATCGCCGTGAGTGCGCCGACGGCAAAAAGGAGTGAGTCGCCCGGTAAGAACGGGAAGATGACGACCCCTGTTTCGCAAAACACGATCGCGAAAAGCAAAACGTAAATCCACGGGCCCATCGTTTGGGTCCATGTCGAAAGATGTTCGGGAAGGTGCTGAACGAGATCGAGGAGTTGTTCCATGCGCCTTGAACGTATCTCGCAGCGCCTGGAGGTGGCTAGATTAAAGCGAGACTTCCTGGCCTTCGTGTGCAAAACCCCATTCGATTTCTCGAACCTGCTTGCCCGCGCGCCGTTGCTGCTCGGTGTAAGCATTTAGGTATTCGCGCGTCTGGCGCTCGGCATCGACGATCTTCTCGTCGGTGGCGCCGGGATCGTGATGCGCGAAAAACACGCGTTTAATGTTTTCTCTGAGCGCGATATCGAGTCCGATCGGCGCGGCGGAGTGGCCCCAGTTCATTTTCTCGACGGCTTCCATCATCGTGTACTGGGCATCGAAGAGCATGAGGTCGGCGTTCTCGTAGAGGCCGGCGTCAAGACCGAGGTCTTCACGCGTCACGCGTGTGGCCTCCGAGTCTACGCAGTGTGCGTAAACCTTGCCCTTGCGCTCGATACGATAACCCCAACATGGATCGGGGTGATCAAGTTGATAGGGCGTGATGTCGAAATCCTGAATTCGCTGTTTTTTGCGCGGCTCGAGTTTATGAAAAATAATTTGGCTCTGAAGCTGTTCGAACGGGACTGGGAAAAACGGTTTCTTAAAAACGGTTCGAATCACGTTTTCAAGATCGGCCTGCACCGCATACAGGTGAACCGCTTGATTCGTCAGGAAGATCGGCGTGAAAAACGGCAGTCCGATCAAGTGGTCCCAGTGGAAGTGCGTGAAGAACAAGTGAGTGTCGCGAGGCTCCTTCGCGTAACCGTTTCGCATGAGCTCTTCGCCCAGCTCCCGAAGCCCCGAACCGGCATCGATGATCAGTCGGTTTGATCCGCTCGTCACCTCAACGCACGCGGTATTACCGCCGTAGCCGTTTTTGATTTCTTTCGGGAGTTGATCAACGAAGTCTTTGGCGTTCACTTTGGGGTCCATTGCGAAGCGTTCGAGCACGTGACGAAGACGTGCCTCTTGCTTCGATGGATGTTGCGGCGACGGAAGACTGCCCCGCACGCCCCAAAATTTAACGGTGAAAGCCATGGTTCGATCGTAGCACTCGCCTCGATCGGGAGTCGACAGGTCGAAGGTCTTAGTCGATGTTTTGGTAACGCACGTCAACGATCTCGAGTTCTTCGGTTTTGCTCGGAGTTTTGAGCGTCACCGCGTCACCCTCACTCGCCTGAAGGAGGGCTTGGCCGACCGGAGAAATCCAGCTCACCTTCCCCGCTTTGGCATCCGTTTCATCGATGCCGACAATTTTGTAAATGCGTTCGTTCTCGTCTTCATCGACGACCGTCACCGTCGCGCCGAACAAGATTTTCTTACCCTTTTGTTGCGTGGGTTCGACAACTTCA
>CAJYIL010000268.1 GCA_913774795.1 Pseudobdellovibrionaceae bacterium | reverse complement strand
GGCTCATGTCGGTTTGAAAGAGGCGTGGAATGACTTCGCGGATTCGCTCTTTAATCTCTGCCAACAGAGCAAAGTCTCGGCGGCTCTTCACTGCGCCGAGTGTGACATCATCACAAAACGTCTGTTTGCGCTCAATATCGCTGCGAGAGGGACTAAAAACTGCGGAGCGGCGTTGAAGTTCGAAGAGTCGCAGTGTGATGCCGAAGGCAAATGTCAGGGCTTGCCCGGGCGCCGAGACACTCCTCGCTCCGGCGGCACGCGCGCGGTCAGTGCCAACGCCGAGGGAGATTTCGCGGATGAAACGTCTCTCGGGACAAAGCATTTCGGAGTTCGAGGCGAACGGGGCGTCAGCTCGGTCGACTCCGGGAGAAACGGAGCGAAAATCAACTCCCTGTCAGATGTGAAACCTCGCGAGTTCGAGAGCGTGTTCAACACTCCACGGTCGCGTCCGAGATAATCAATCTAAAAAGCGCGCCCGTTCAGCGGGCGTTGGCAGTCGACACGTATCGCGTCGCCCGAACCATTCATATCGGTTAATGGCGATTCCGCGGTAGACGACGTCGCGCAGTCTCTGAGGAACCCACCGCGCGCTTTTCGCAAGCCAGACCCAACTGCCGCCGAGCGCGGACAGTGCATGCAGGACTGCATCGGATTTTCGAAAGATTCGGTCTCCGTCGATAACGACGACCGTTGAGAGAGATGCAATCTCATAGGCAGAGAGCATTTTGCGAGCGGTCGATCCTTGAATGGGTGCGAATTGCAAACGGCCTTCGCGATCCTGCGCGAGCAAGAAATCGACGACGCGATTGCAGAGACCGCAGACGCCATCGAAAAAGACGATCATACGTCAGTGAGCCCGTGACCCATTGCTATCAAAATCAAAATCGCGACGCCGACGACGATGCGGTAAACGCCGAACACGAAGAATCCGTGACGGGTGAGAAACGAAACAAATGAACGAATCGCCAGACAGCCGACGATAAACGCAATCACGTTGCCGATTAGAAGCACGGGAATGTCGGCCGCTGTCAAAGTCGGCGCGATCTTCAAACACTTGTAAGCGGTGGCCGCCGTGAGCGTTGGGACCGCGAGAAAAAACGAAAACTCCGCGGCCGCGGTTCGATTCAAACGAACGCCAAGGGCGCCGATGATCGACGACGCCGAACGCGACACGCCCGGAATAAATGCGAGACACTGCGCAAAGCCGATCACGAGCGCCTGGCCGTAAGTCAGGGTGGCGATATGGCCTTTGCCTTCGCGCTCCAGCCGAGCCTCTTGTTCGCGGAAAACTCGATCGATAAAAATAAGGACCAAACCACCGATGACCAGTGCCCAACCGACGATTCGAACATCGCCCAAGATCGCATCGATCTTCTTTTTCACTAACAGACCGATGATCGCGGCGGGTAGAAATCCGACAAGAAGCTTCAAGTAAAACGGGTAACTCACGAGAAATCGGCGCCAATAAAGAACAAGAACCGACATAATCGCTCCAAATTGAACGATCACCGTGAAGTCTTTAACGAACTGCACCTCGTTGATTCCCAAGAACCACGACGTGATGATCATGTGCCCGGTCGAGGAGACGGGTAAAAATTCGGTCAGGCCTTCGACGATCGACAGCAGGATGGCTTGGAGCATGTTCATGGAGAAAAGCGTAACGCGATTTCGCGCAATAACGGTACGATAAAAGCATGCTTAAAATTCTCAAATCGCAAGACGTCCTCGAAAATCTCACACGCCATCCTGCGCGAAAGTACGCCGCGATGTACTCCTCATGGTTCGGTGGCATCGTCACCGATCCAAACCTCATGATGATTCCGATCGACGATCACGGATTTCACCGCGGCGATGCCGTCTTTGAAGCGGCGAAAGCGGTTGGCGGCAAAATCTACGCGCTGGATCGACACCTCGAACGCATGCATGTCTCGGCCAGCAAAATCGGTATTCAGATGCCGAGCGACCTCAGAGACATTGCGATCGAGACGACAAAAGCGTCGGGCCTTAAAGACTGCATTCTTCGTTACTACGTCTCTCGAGGCCCTGGTGGATTCACGACAAATCCCTACGAGACCCAAGGTTCACAGACTTATCTCGTGATCACTCCACTTACGCCGCCTTCGGCCGCAAAATATGAGAACGGAGTGACCGCAAAGACGAGTGCGGTGAAAATCAAAGAGGGTTTTTTCTCGACGGTGAAGAGTTGCAACTACCTCCCGAACGTCATGATGAAGAAAGAGGCGCTCGATGCAGGTGTCGATTTCACGGTGAGCATCGATGATCACGGCGTCCTCGCCGAGGGCTCCACGGAGAATTTCGCGATCGTCACCAAAGACGGCCGCTTTCTCGTGCCGAGTTTTGAAAGGACACTTCGCGGAATTACGCTGATTCGCGCGATGGAACTCGCAAAAGAAAATTCGGAACTCAAGTCTCTCTTAAACGGAGTTGAACAGGGCTCTGTGACTTTGAAAGACGTTTACGAAGCGCGCGAGGCGATGTTCCTTGGTACGACGCTCGATTGTATCGCTTGCACTCAATACGACGGGCGCACGATCGGATCGGGCAAGCGCGGCGAAGTGGCTGCCGCCTTTCAACGGGCCCTGCTCAACGATATCGAACAAGGCCCTCTCTCGATTCAAATTTAAATCATTTAGAGACAGGCGTGGGAGGTTGGCCCACGTTTTCGAAGCCCGCTTTCACGTTATCGGCGTTGACGCTCGCCGTATCGATACACATGGAATTCGAGCATTTCAAAACGGGCTCCATCGTCATCATGCAGTCGGAGACCATTTGATTGGCGGCGTTCACTTTCTGATCGAGCGTGTTGTACTCATCGAGCTTTTTCTGAAGCTTCGCGACCTTCGCATTCTTCTTCGAATACAGCACGTATTTCCAAGGTCCTCCGCACGGTTTCGAACCCATAGGTAGGGCCGCACAATCTGCGTCGCTTGAGCATTTCAACGGCTGCGAGAGACGAAGAACTTCGTCATTGAGACGGGCTCTTTTTGCGATCGTCTTGTCCACTTTTGCAGGGCCTTCGGCGAAAGCCGACGAGGCCATAAGGCCTAAACTCAGAATCAGGAATAAGTTGCGCATCGCTACCTCCGCTGACAAACTTGGCCCAAAGGGTTGGGCAACTTAGACGGTAACGCGGAGTAGGTAGATTGGCACAAGCGAAAAGAATCCAAAGCCGAGATCAAACCTTCTGGAAGGTTCTGAATGCGGCGCTTGATCTCGATTTTCGTAAAGGCCATTTGAAGTGGACGATGTCAGAGCTCTCTCGTAAGTCTGCGATCACCCGCTCTCTGATCTACTACCACTTTGGTCGCTCGAAGCTCGCCATTCTTCAAGAGGCTGTTCGTGTCATCGGAGAAGAGCTCATTGGTGTCGACCCTGAGCGGGTTGAACAGTGGCGGACAGGCAATTGGAAAAGCTCGGTGCTTCATGCGCGTGAGCTCCTCGAGCAGTCGCCAAGTCTCGCCAACTTCTACATGCTTCATCGCCCTCGCCCCACTGAGATCGGCGAGAGTATTCGTAAACTCGAAGACGACTACATGAAGAAGCTGCGAGCCATCTTTCCTCATATGAACGAAGCCGCACACCACGCTTTGTTTGCGTTTTTCTTTGGCGTGACCTTCGCTCCGAACATCGACGAGCCCGCCGTCGACTATGCTCTGCGCACACTTAAATCTCTCACGCGCAAACGAACCGCGTCTTAATCGAGAGTCGGTGCTGTCTCGTCAAAATGAAGAGTCATCGATTGAACATCGATCTTCGAGAGCGCTTGCGTCGACGACGAGAGTTTCATCTCGATTAAAAGATCGTGACGTTGGCCCGCGAAGAGGAGCGTCGGAGACGACTTGTCGCTGAAGTCCGAGGCGAAAGTTTTTACCGAGTAAGTGTCTTGCATCTGGGAGATTT
>CAJYIL010000267.1 GCA_913774795.1 Pseudobdellovibrionaceae bacterium | reverse complement strand
GAGTGGGTCAAAGACGAGAATGATCCCGAGGCACCGGAAGAAATCGGTTTCGTTCACTTCACCGATCTTCCTCTCGTCGAACAATTCTTTGAGTTTTACCAGTACTACTACTTCAAAGGCGGAAAGCTCGAGTTCCTCAGAACCGATGACCGCGTGATGCAGCTCGTGCAAATCTTAATCGAGCTTGGGAGCCACGAGACGCCGGATCGTAACGGTGTCGTTCGTCTCGACTACTCAAAGGTTGTCGCGAAAGTGAAAGACGTGATGGGTCTTTCACTGAACAGCGATCATTTCACGCTGATCGAAAACAAAGGCCTCTTCGTCAAACGCCAGTCTCTCGATGCCGGTGGCATTTCACTTCAATTTGAATTCAAAGAGTTCGAACGCACGCATAAGAACTGGAAAGTCTTGCGGGAGATCGAACGCTGGAATGAGAAAGGGTCGGTCGATCCGAATGAACCAGTCATCGAACCGAAGATGAAGAAGGTTGGCTCAAGCGAGTGTCCTTCCTGCCAGCACTCTCATGAAGAGGGTGCAAAATTTTGCTCAGAATGCGGCACAAAACTCCAAATGGTGGCGTAACCGAAATGAAGTCTTTAGCAGTCGTGATTTTCATCGTGGGTTTTCTTAGTTCGGTCATCGTTTCCTTTGACTCGATTAAACCGCCGGTTCGAACAAGCGAGCTGGCGTCGGTGGCCGCGACCGGAGTTGATCTCGAAGCCGAGATCGCGGCCTTTCTGAACGACGTGCGAAGTCCGGGATTCACGAGCGCTCAATGCGTCGAACTCCTCGGGAAAACAACCACGCGTTTACAGAAAGCGACGCCGCAAGATTTTGCGCCGACACGCGAGATGCAAATCCAGTATCGCCAAAACGGCGCGCGTTACGTCCGCGATCTCTTCCAAGCAAAACTCGTTTTGCGAGATCGCCTGCGCGATCTCGTGCTCGCGCAACAGATGACTCCTCAATGCATCTCGGCTTCGCGCGAACTCTTTCGGGTTGCGCGATACCTTGAAGACTTAATCGGTGAGTACGCGCTGAATCTTCCGAAGTTCAACGCTCAGAGAAAGGTATCGCCCTTCACCGGCGGTGAACCATACATACTGACGAACCCGAAGTTCGGCGGCTTGAAGTTCAAGTCAGGTGACGTCGTCATGACTCGCGGAACAGCCTTCACCAGTGCGGCCATCGCGCGCCTCGGTAATAACGATGCGAGCTTCTCGCACCTTGCGATGATTTACGTCGACCCTAATACCGGCGTGATTACTCCGATCGAAGCCCTCATTGAGACAGGTTCATATAACGCGAACGTGAGAGAGTGGCTTAACGACGGAAAAGTCCGCGCGATGGTGTTTAGACATCGTGACTCGTCTCTCGCCGCTTGGGCCGCGCAGATGATGAAAGACGAGGTCGCCTCGTACCGAGCGCGTACAGGAGAGAATATTCCCTACGACGCCGGTCTCGACGTTCGTGACCCATCAAAACTCTTTTGCTCTGAGCTCGTATCCCACGCTTACGATCTCGCGACAGGCCGCACAGGTACGGTTCCGATGTATCAGTCGTCACTCACTCCGAAAAATCCGTATTTCATGAATCGTTTGGGTGTGCGGGTCGCCCAAACATTTTTGCCGATGGATATCGAATCAGACCCACAATTCGAACTCGTTGCCGAATGGCGCGATTACTCGCAAATGGCGATGATCCATATGCACGATGCGGTGCTCACGGCGATCTTCAATTGGATCGACAATGGCAACTACGTATTTCACGACGGTGCTTATACGAGAACGAAGTCTGAGGTTGTCTACAGCCTCAGACGTTGGCCACTCTTCTCATCTCTTTTGAAAGACAAAGTTCCGAAGGCCTTATCCGCGGATCAAATGTCGTTGATCCAATCACTCGATCGAACATCCGAGCTGCTCTTCGCGCAACTGACAGTTGCGAACGAAGCTCAAGTCAAAGCGACGGGTCAGTATCTGACGATCAACCAAATGCTCGATGTGCTTGAACGCTATCGGCGAGACGACTGGGCGAAGAACGGCCCTCTCCGCCAAAATTTTAGTCCTTGATGAAAGACGCGACGATCTCGTAGTGACGGCTTTGCGGGAATTGGTCGACGATCGTCGCTTTTTCGACTCGGAATCCAAAGTCGTGAAGCCGATCGGAGTCCGCGGCGAAGCTCTCCGCAAAACATGAAACATAGATGAGCTTTTGCGCCGTCGCGACCGGTTCGATGAACTTCATGAGCCCGGAGCGTGGCGGGTCAACGAGCAAACAATCGGCATCGGCGAATTGAAGACCCAGCGCTTTATCGCCCTGATAATTGCCCGAGTGAATCGTTACGTTGGCAGGCTTCACGTGCTCAAGGCCTTCGAGTGCGAGAGTATCGACTTCATACGCGTCGACCGCGGCGAACCTTGCGGCGAGGGGAAGCGTGAAATTGCCAATGCCGGCCCCGAACTCCGCGACGCGACCGCCTCTCATGGGCACAAGTGACATCACTTCTTCGATGAGCATGCGATTCACTCTGAAGCCGGGTTGCGTGAAACTTCCGATCGTACAGTAGAGCGGAGTTGCGACGCCCTCGACGTAAGTTTCGAACCACGGTTCAAGAACGGGATCATCGAGTTTCAAACGACCTTCGCGTTCAACAAGGCGTTTACGTCGTTGTCCGATCTCAACGATGGCGCCGCTAGCCAGCAGCTCGCGCAAGATCTGACCGTCGTCGAGAAGAGTTTTGACATCGATGTTTGCGAAGTCGAGCCATACGCCGCGCTTACCAGTGGGCGAAACTCGAAGGCGCACCGAACCACGCGAGATCGGAAATTTGAAACCTCTGAAGTCTTGGAAAAAAGCTTCAAGAGCGGGGGAGAGCTGCGGACATCCTTGAAGATCGACGAGGCCGGTTTTGAAGCGGTCAAAAAGGCCGTAGCGGCCATCAGCGATCATAAAGTCGATTCGGTCGCGTGAGGAACCAGGCCCGGCGGTCGCGAATCCGAGGTGGTCCGGGGCCTGACGCCAGACGGATCTCAAATGCGCCATCTTCAATGAGCGCTGTTCGGTCAAAGGCTTTAGCAGCCAGTCGCACCCCGAGCACACCGAGGCGTACGAGCAATTTAGAAAAACGTCAGGCATGCGCTGCAGTTTTTGCGCTGGTTAGAACAGGTCTGCAAGCCCTGATGTCACTTTGACCCTAAGTTGAATCGACTGACCGAAGCCCGTGAAAAAACCACCGACCCATTTGTGGCCAGACCGTGGAAATTGCGCCTTGGGCTGGCGCGAATATGGCTAACACTCCTCCCACACCGCTTGTCGGTTTGTTGGGGAGATTAACGATGTTCCGATTGGCAGTCGTCGCGAGTTTTTTGATGAGCGCGCAAGCCTTTGCGCTCGATTCGTCGGATGTTCTTCCGTCGCACATCAACTCGCCATCGGTTCGCATCGGTTACATCTCGGGGATCGGTCAGAAGTACACGAACAATGGATCTCTCATGTCTTTGACCGACGTGAACTCGATCACGTTCGACTCTAAGAAGCTCGTCTCGATCGAGCCGCGCGTTCAGCAATTGATCTCCGTCTTGAATCAATTTGGTCAGCAGCAAATGGGCAACGCGCTCACGCTCGGAACTCTTCACATCAACATTGATCCATCGGTCAATTACTATGCGCCGATCAACGCTTACGGTATCACTGACAAATGGACGATCGCCGTCGGTGTGCCGATCGTTCATTACAAGAACAAGATCGGTCTCACTCAGTCGGGGTCGAATCTTGATGCGATCCAAAAACAAGCGGGCGGAATTTCGCCTGAACTCGATTCAGCGTTTGATGAGTTACACGCGGGTCTCATTCAATCAGCGCAAAAAGAACTCTCCGGCAAAGGGTATAAGCCTCTTCAAAACGTCGATACGACATTCGTCGCCGACACCCAGCTCGTTTCGCTTTACCAGATCTTTAACAACAAACGTTTAGCGCTTCTGACGAAGACGACTTTCAATCTCCCGACGGGTCCTAAAGACGATCCAGACGATCTCACCGATCTCTCTGATTTTGGCCAAACGACAGTCTCGGAAGGGGCGGTGTTGACCTACATGCTCTTGCCGAAGCTCCGTGTGTCGGGCTTGCTGACCGGAACCTACGGGGTTCCTGACCGCATCGATAAGCGTGTCCCGACATCGCCGGATGACTCGTTGCCCGATATCTCGACGAAGCAAAACGTGAATCGCCAAGTCGGATCTTCACTCTCTCTCGGCGTTTCAACGATGTATTGGTTTACTCAAAAGTGGAGTGCGGGCGCGGGCTACGACATCATCACGAAAGCGGCTGATCGCTACTGGGGAGAACGCTCGGGTTCGCGCTACGATCTTCTTGAAACCGACACTTCGCAGATCGCGCACAAAGTTCGCTTCGGAGTGAGCTTCGATACGATTTCGGCTTATCTCGCAAAGCAAGCTTTCATGCCCGCAATGATTACCTACACGTATTCCGACACGATTGCCGGCGTAAACATCGCAAGACAAACCGTTCACGAGCTCTGGCTCACGATGTTCTTCTAAGTGGAAAAGCACATGAGAAATCAAAAAGAGAAATTCATTTTGGGTTCTGATTTGCGCACGTTCGCGGGGCTTGCGTTGACGTTCGCCTCGTTGGTGGCGCTTTTGGCTCTCGTGGGCTGTGCTCCGAAGCCGGTTGAGCGACAGTACCCCGTGGGTAAAACCGATTTTGGACCGCTTCAAAAAGATCCGACATTGAAGCTCGATCAGGCTCATGCTTCGGCTTCGGTTGCCTTGAAGTGGAATGAGACTGTTTCTTCGGCACGCTTGTTCCGGTTCGGCGAAAGTTTGATGACCCTCGGTCGCTTGAAAGACTCGCCGGCCCTCGTAAAGCTGGGCTCGCGCGTTGGAACACAGTTTTACTCAACACGAGGGACAGCGACTCGAACGGATTTCTCGGACGTTTTGTATTTGGCTGCGGCTGCCGGCGAAACGCGAGTCGATGTCTTTCCGGTTCTCGATGAAAACGACAAGATGCTCGCCGATCAGCTGCCGATTATTCGCGGTGTCTTAGAGAAGTCGGCGAAGACTTATCCGTGGCCGACTCCTGAAACGTCGCCTCGTGCCTCGATCGCGATGGCGAAGGTCTATGTCAAAGCCGTCCTTGAATACTTGGAGATGTCGAAGCTTAATCGCGACGTTTACCAAGGGGTGAAGTCCGCGCTCGACACCGATTTCTTTCCGCTCGTAAACGGACTTGAGAAAGAAATCGATTCGATTTTGGCCGAGACGAACTCGGTCGTCATGATTGACCGATTGAAAGAGGTCGCTAAGAAATACGAGTTCAATCTCGACGAAGAAACAGCGGCCATGGTCGATCAAGCCCGCACGGTTTTCGTTCAGATCGGCGAGATCAAGAAAAACCAAGACGCCCTGACCGTGATCGTTGAACTCTGGGAATTGACTGAAGAAGAAAATCGCCAGAAGACATTCGAGCCCGTTTCAAAGGAGCTCTATGATTTCCTGAAAGGCAAAGGTCCGAAAGGCCTTCGCTGCTTGAAATCATCGAAGTGTCTAAACCCGTTGATCTTGATCCCGAAAGCGATCGGCATCCTGCCGGCGATCGAAAAGTACGGTCTTCAAAAGCTGCAAGCCGATCTCCAGCAAGCCGCTCACGATGCTTTGCAAAAGCAAATCGCGGGCGCTGTCGCTCAGTTCGTTCCGACGCTGCCACAGCAGCTCGATGCGAAGATCACAGAGCAGCTTCAAGTGATTCGCACGAAAATCGCATCGGTGAAAAAAGACTACCCAGCCTTCTTGAGAGGGATCGCGAAAGAATTCGTGAAAACCGATTTGAAGCAAGACGATGGATTGCGTGTTTACGGCGCTGAAACAAACAAGGTTGTCGTCGAAATGTCGCGCGGGATGTTGAATATCGCGCCGGTCGTCGCGCCCCAGAATACGACGAAGGGTTCGCAAACCGGAGCTGAAGTTCTCGGCGACTCGATGTCGTATGCGGCGTCGCTCTGGCAGAGTGGCAACTTGAGTTCAACCGCTTACACCAAGTCGGTCATGAGCCAAGTCGACAAAATGCTCGCGATGGCCGGGTTCACGACGGTCAACGACAAACCTTTCAAAGCGTTAGCCGTGACGGTTGATCCGACTACCAAGTTCAAGCACTTCTCGGTGCGTGACGATATCGGTGGCGATACCGCTTTCGCCGTTCCGGATTCATTTACGGTCGGTTCTGACTTTGTCCCGTCATTTACGGATGGACCGAAAAGCTTCAGTGTACGAGGTCAGGCTCAGCTTTTACGTGGACTGGCGGCGATGACTCGCTACTTCCGCGATTGGGAGAAGAACGGCTTCGATTCGTCTCTCGGCAAAGTGACTGTGGGGCATTTGATCAAGGACTTACCTGCCGAGAGCATCACGTCAGGTCTTTTCCCGAAGGACACGTTCTTCGCTCTGGGAGTGGCGAACGGTGCGACCATCCTGACCAACATGACGAAGCCCATGTCGCCCGTGTTCTTGATCGATATCAAAAAGAGGACGACATGGGCGAACGAGCGCTCGGATGACTCCGATGAGCCCGCGACCATGGCGGGACTTGTTGATATCGTGAGCGGGAAGCGCAGCAACGTCGTTCACTTGAACGACGCCGCTCGCTACTTGCTAGCGGTTGCGGACTTCTTGGAAGCCACCGAGGGAATCGAGAAAACGCAAGCAAGCCCTCTGATCACACCGTCAAAAGAATCGGGAAAGCGCGCCGTCGATCAGCTGATCGAAGCTCGTTCGCAGCTCTCGATGTTAATCGTCGGTATCGCGAATTTCATCTCCCATGAGTTGGCTTCGGAAGATGGGGGCCTTCGCTCGACGTACCACCAAGACCTCGTCAAGGTGAATGCGAAGGAGTCACGTCGTTCGGTCGATCAAGCTATCGCCATCATCGCTCTCGTGCGCGCGGGGCAAGTGATGGATAAGTCGATCTACGATGCGACCGCTCTCGACGCTTACGCCTTCATGAACTCGAAGCTCTTCAATGCGAAGACAGGTTTCTACAACGTCGCCGAAGACCAAGCCGAACTCCCGACTCCGGATGAAATGGTCACCATCTTATTGGCCGGTGAAACTTTGCGGTCACGAATGAGTGACACGAGTCGGGCCCAGTGGGATATGCTATCGGCACCATGGCTCAAAGCACTCGAGGGACTCAACTAACTCTCACGAATATTGCGCGATCGTTCAACGGTCGCGCCGCGCTCTCGCCGCTTTCTTTTTCGGTACAGCCGGGTGAGTTCATTTCTCTCTTAGGCCCCTCGGGTTCAGGTAAATCGACGCTCCTGCGCATGATCGCAGGACTCGAGACTTTCGATCAGGGCCATTTAGTTGCTGACAACGCTGACTCAAGGTCCTTCGTTTTCCAGGACGCAGCTCTTCTGCCTTGGCGTACGGTTTTACAGAACGTCTCCCTCCCGTTAGAGCTGAGCGGCGCAAACGGCGATCCCGAGCAGGCTCTTTCCCTTGTCGGTCTTTCGGAGGCTCGCGATCTTTTCCCCAACCAGCTTTCGGGCGGCATGAAAATGCGCGTGTCAGTGGCACGCGCCCTCGTTTCGCAACCATCGCTCCTTCTTCTCGATGAGCCGTTTGCGGCGCTCGACGAGCGCACGCGCTACCGCCTCCAGGAAGAATTGCGTTGTCTTTGGACTTCTATGGGAATGACGGTCGTGTTTGTGACTCACTCGGCGAGTGAAGCGGTGTTTGTGTCTGACAGGGCTCTCGTCTTATCGAACTGGCCGGGGCGGGTGATCGAGGATCATGCGATCACTCTTCCTCGCGACCGAACGCACAAGCTGCGCGCCGACCCTGCGTTCATCCGCGAGGTTTCGTACTTAAGTGGGGTGATGCCGTGAGATTCATTCTCCCTTTGATCCCGCTCGTAGCCATTATTGTTTTGCTTGAAGCTCTTCGTTCATTCGGCATCGTTCCCGCTTATTTGCTTCCGACTCCGGGCGAAGTGTTTTTATCTCTGCGAGACGATCGGGCCGAACTGCTCGAAGGCCTTTTCTCTACAGCGACGTCTTCATTAATCGCTTTGGTTCTCAGTGGTCTGGTCGGAGTGACGGTCGCCGTCCTTCTCTCGTTGTCGGCTGTTCTCAAAAAAATGATCTACCCCTATGCGGTTTTCTTCCAGACCGTGCCCATCATCGCGATCGCTCCGCTCTTGGTGATCTGGTTCGGCTTTGGTCGGCCGACCGTCATCGCGTCGGCGTTTATCGTCTCGATTTTTCCGGTGATTGCTTCGACTCTCTTAGGACTTGAATCGACCGATCCTTCATTGGTTGATCTTTTCCGGCTTTACCGGGCGTCGGCTTGGGCGAGACTCTGGAAATTGCGGCTTCCCTTCGCGCTTCCGCAAATCTTCAGTGGTCTGCGCATCGCAGGAGGGTTGGCGGTGATCGGCGCGATCGTCGGCGAATTCATTGCTGGGGGCGGACTCGGTTCTGTCGTCGATGCGGCGCGAACCCAGCAGCGCATCGATAAAGTGTTTGGGGCCGTTTTGCTGAGTGCAGTTCTTGGGCTCGTGATCGTGATGGTTTTGAATGCGGCCTCGCGATGGTCTCTCCGTCACTGGCATGCGTCAGCTCGTGATCTCTAGCAAGAGCCGTGATTGACTCTGTCAAGAAGGAGACCTCCATGCGTTTCGCTCTCTTGATCGCTTTCTTTTCGTTAACGGTTCACGCCGATATTACGCCGACTCCCGTTGCGCCCGACGAAACTGTTAAGCTCGCATTGAACTGGAAGCCCGAACCTCAGTTCGGTGGTTTTTACGCGGCAAACGGAACAAGCACGGCGAAACGCAACCATCTCAAGTTCGACATCGCTCAAGGCGGCGCAGGTACGCCGGTCGTGCAGATGGTGGCGGCGGGCAAATTCGATTTCGGAATTGCGAGTGCCGATGAAGTGATTATGGCTCGGGCGCGCGGAGCTGATGTCGTCGCGATCTTTGCGGCTTATCAAACAAATCCGCAGGCGATCATGACTCATGAAGAGCGTGGTTTCAAAACGCTCGCCGATGTTTACGCCGCGAAGGGTACTCTCGCTATTCAGAAAGGCCTCCCGTACGCACTTTTTCTTGATAACAAATTTAAACTAAGACGCGAAGCCGACGTCGTCCCTTATCTCGGTGGCATCCAAAATTTCTTGGCCGACCCCAATTATTCGCAGCAATGTTTTTCGACTTCAGAACCTTTGGCGGCGGTCAAAGCGAACGCGAAAGTAAAAACGTTTCTCGTCGCGGATGAAGGATTTAATCCCTACACGACAGTTCTGATCGTTCGCGGTGAGGTCTTGAAGAAAAACAAGGCTCTCGTTTCACGAGTCGTTGAAACGGTTCGCTCTGGCTGGGCGACTTATCTCGCGTCCCCGGAGGCAGTGAACAAAACAATGAATGAACTCAACGGTCGATGGATCTCACGACGTTTGAAGCGAGTGCGAAAGCGCAAAAGCCTCTCATCGAAACGGCAAAATTAGGAGCCATGACTGACGATCGCTGGAAGACTCTTCGTCAACAGCTCGTCGATTTGAAACTCGCGCCGTCGTCGGCCTTGAAGGCCGACTTGAACTCTTACTTCGTCAATTTGTGATTCTGTCAATTCTCGGCCTTTCGGTTCTTTTGATTCGCCTCGGTCCCGCGATCTTGAGGTCGCGAAAATCCGCGGCCGTCCCGATAGGGTCGTTTGATGTCTCGGTCATTGTTCCGGCCCGCAATGAAGAAGCGAATCTCGATAAAATTCTTTCCTCGCTTTTACGTCTTCAAGTGAGGGAGATCATTGTCATCAACGACCGTAGCGAAGATCGCACACAAGAAATCGCCGAAGGGTTTGCGGCAAGAGATGCGCGAGTGCGCGTTCTCGAAGGCGCACCTCGGCCGACGGGATGGGCCGGCAAAAACTGGGCGTGTCAGCAAGGAGCGCTCGTCGCGACGGGCGACTCTCTTTTGTTCACCGATGCTGACACCGAACATCTTGAAGGTTCGCTCGAAACAATGATCGCTCTCAATGCCGATCTCGCCTCCGCTCTGCCCTATCACTCGAATACATCATTGATCGAAAAATGGATGGGCCCATTTCACATGTTGGTATTCATTAGCTCGTCGGCCTTTTCAAAACCGCGGCGCGGGTCGCTATTTGCGATCGGCCAGTATTTATTGTTCAAGCGCGCGTGGTACTTCCAGCAAGGGGCGCACGAAGCGATTGCGGCTTCTTTAGCCGATGACCTGGATCTCGCTGAACGATGCCTTGAGCTCGGTGGGACGTACTCACTCGATCGTTCGGGGCGCATTTTCCGGGTTCGAATGTACGCCTCGTTCGCCGCCTTCATTGAGGGATGGAAACGTATTTTCCGAGTCGGCTTTCAGCACGCTTCAGTTTTAAAAATTATGGAGATCGTCGTCGTCATCGCGTGTTTGACCGAAAGTTTTCGATTTTTTCGCGCGACTCCGCTCGAGACTCTCATGGCATTGGCGGGCCTCTTCATTCTAGGGCTAGCCCAGCGCCGGTATGGAGACTTTAGTCTTTTCGGTGTGTTGCTAGCGCCTCTCGGAATTGGCACTTTCGTGTATGTGTCGGCATCTGCACTTCTTGATCGAATCCTCGGTCGTGAATTGCGTTGGCGCGGCCGTCGCTATAAGCTCACGCCATGATGTTCGTGGTTCTGATGCTCGGTACATTTCTGTTGATGGAAGGCGTGGCCTACTTTGCGCACCGCTATCTCTTTCACGGGTCGCTCTGGTTT
>CAJYIL010000266.1 GCA_913774795.1 Pseudobdellovibrionaceae bacterium | reverse complement strand
CGAAGTTTATCGACCAAAACTTTGTCGGCCTTCAAGTTATCGTTGTATTCGAAAAGCACGACCGACTTCACAATGCCCGCTAAATCGATCGCTGCCTCGACGCCCGAATTTCCTCCGCCGATAACCGCGATGTCTTTTCCTTTGTAATAAGGACCATCGCAGTGAGGGCAAAACGCGACTCCACGACCCAGATACTCTTTTTCACCCGGGATGTTGAGCTCGCGCCACTTCGCACCGGTTGCGATAATGATCTGCGTGGCTTTCAAATGCTCACCCGATTCGAGAGTGATGTTCTCGCCCTCGATGTTTTTCACTCGGCGGTGTTCGAGAACTTTAACCGGATACGCGCCCAAGTGCTGATTGAGTTGCGCGGTCAGGTGAAGACCTTCGGTGTAAGGAATCGAAATCATGTTCTCGATGCCTTTGGTCTCTTGAACTTGTCCGCCCATTTTTTCGGCGATCAAAACAGTTTTTAGACCTTTTCTCACGGAGTAGATGGCCGCTGATGCTCCTGCTGGTCCACCCCCGATCACGGCGACATCGTAGTCGCCGAGATCTGCGTGCAGAGCAGGGCCTTCGGTCACGCCAAAATGCTCTTCGAGTTTCGCGAGAAGTTCGGCGAGGTTGATACGGCCGGAGTGAATGAGAAGTTCGCCCGCGACAACCGACGGAACCCCCTGAATGCCGAGAGTTTTAATTTCGTCCTCGACGTAACCACCGTCGACAGTTTCATTCGAGAAACCTTCGTGGAGGTACGACATCATGTTCAGCGCTTGAACAACGTCCGGGCAATTCTCGCATGTCAGCGACATGAACGTGCGTAAGCTGATCGGACCTTTTAAGCGCTTGATGCGAGCTTGAATCGAGTCGTCGGGCCATTTGCCTTTTCCATCGGCCTGCAAGATCGCGATGATTAAAGATGTGAATTCGTGTCCAGCCGGAATGCCCGTGAACGAAACACGAGTCGGCTGACCATTGTGATAAATTCTGAAGTGCGGAGTGGCGCGGGTCGCGCCTCCGCTCGAACGCGCCGACATCTTCGGCGACGTCGCAGCGATGTCGGTTAAGAACTCAACGAGCTCCGCTTGATTCGTGTGTTCGCTCGGCTCGTAAACAAAATCGACTTGTCCTTCGAGCTTCGAGAAAACGGATGAGAGTTGTTCATGAATCGCACTGTCCAACATTTAAAACCTCTTTGCCTTTAGGCCCAAAAAAAATCCGCGGGCGAGCCCAACGCTCGCAATCCCCGCGGACATAAACGTGAGAACGTTCGAACTTAGATCTTGCCGACGAGATCGAGCGAAGGCTTGAGCGTTTTCGCGCCTGGAGTCCATTTCGCTGGGCAAACTTCGTTCGGGTTCTTCGCGATGTGCTGAGCCGCTTGAACTTTGCGCATGAGTTCCGAAGCATCACGGCCGATGCCGTTGTCGTGAACTTCTGCGACTTTAATTTTCAATTCTGGAGAAACGACGAAAGTACCGCGGTAAGCGAGACCTTCTTCTTCGATGTAAACACCGAAGCCACGTGCAAGAACGCCCGTTGGGTCTGCGAGCATTGGGTATTTGATCTTCTTGATTGTGTCCGAAGTATCCCACCAAGCTTTGTGCGTGAAGTGAGTGTCTGTCGAGACCGAGTAAACTTCGACGCCCATCTTTTGGAATTCAGCGTACTTGTCAGCCATGTCGCCGAGCTCAGTCGGGCACACGAATGTGAAGTCAGCAGGGTAGAAGAAGAAGATCGACCATTTGCCTTTGAGATCAGCTTTCGAAACGGTCTTAAAATCTCCGCCTACGTAAGCTTGAACTTTGAAATCTGGGATTTCGGTATTGATTTGCGTTTGCATTCTAGAGTGCTCCTATCGGTTAACAAAACACGTGTGTTGCGATCTCTCAAAGAGTAGGGCAAAGTCCGAAAAAGGGAAAATTGATAATATCGAATCCCTGATAGACTTTCTCGATAGCCGTTTTAATCAGCAGTGACGGCACGAGCTCGAATATAGGGGCAGAGGAGCGTGGCTAAATGAACCTGAGATCTCGGTTCTCTTTGACGCAGCTAGAGTATGTCGTGGCGGTTCATAAGGCGGGGCACTTCGCGAAGGCCGCTGAACAGTGCGGAGTCACTCAGCCCACGCTCTCTATGCAAATCCAGAAACTCGAAGAGGATCTCGGGGTCGTGATCTTCGATCGCTCGAAGAAGCCAATTCTTCTGACCGCCGCTGGCGAGAAGATCATTGAGCAAATCCAAACCGTCTTGTTTGAATCAAAAAAGCTCGATGAGCTCGTGTCAAAAGACACGCTCGAGTCGATCCGCGGAGAACTCACGGTCGGCGTCATCCCGACGATCGCGCCTTACGTTCTTCCGAAGCTTCTTCCGGTGATCGAAAAGAAATTCCCGGAGATGCGGCTTAAGATCCTGGAGCTACAAACTCACCGAATCATCGAAGCCCTCGGCACAGATGAAATCGATGTTGGGCTTCTCGCGACTCCGGTTAAAATTCCGAAGATCTTCGAGTACCCACTTTTCTACGAACCGTTTTACGTTTACGCGCGAAAGGATCATGAGCTCGCGCATCGCCAACGAGTGAAGTATTCCTCTTTGAAGTTCGACGACATCTGGCTTCTCGAAGAAGGCCATTGCCTTCGTCACCAAGTCCTCGACGTGTGTTCGATTCGCGGAGCCGATGATGACAAACGTCGCTTTAAATTTGAGTCGGGTAGTCTCGAGACGTTGAAGTCGTTGGTCGCCTCGTACGGCGGATACACTCTTCTCCCGCAGCTGGCGACAGGCGCGTTGAAGTCTGGCACCGAGATCGTGCCGTTTGAGCGCCCGATCCCGGCGCGCGAGATCGGTCTCGTCTACCGACGCGAACACTACAAAGGCAAAATGATCGAAGCCCTCGGCGAAGCGATTCTCGAATCGATCCCGCCCGAAGTTCGCAAACTGCGACGTAAAGACCTCGACGTCATTCCGGTGGATTGAGATTGATTACGGAGCGCGGCGCAGATCACTCGTGATCACGAAATTTCCCGACTGTTTCGACGGCAATCTTTTTTTTGGCGATCGCTGAGAGACGCGTGGAAATCCTGGGGTTTCGCGAAGACCGCATCGAAGTTCAAACATCTCGCTCGTCTTGAGGCAGCGCCTCGATCGCAAGAGTAAGGGCTTCACGCAAGTCGTCGCGATCTCGAAGCGTGCGGCGAATAAACGCCGTCAGGCGCTGATTCTGAGGATTTGGCGGGCTTTCGAGAGGGCCGACTGTAAATAACCGCTGTTCCAGTCAAAAAGAAAGTGCTGCCAATTCACTTTGCCTTCAGCGATTCGGTCGAGCGAGGTTTCCATCTCGGCCGTGAATTTAACGTCGACGAGGTCGGGGAGTGCCCGCTTAAGAACCTCGTCGGTTTTCATTCCGAGTGCGGTCGGTGCAAGAGCTTGCTTTTCAAGCTTTACGTACTCACGGAGTTTCAAGGTCGCCACGGTCGAGGCGAAGGTTGAAGGGCGACCGATCCCGAGCTTTTCCATCAATTGAATCAATTTAGCTTCAGAGTAACGCGGCGGAGGCTGCGTTGCTTTTTTCTCCGTCTTGAGGCCTTTTAATTTCTGAGTCGATTTGACTTCGACCTTCGGGAGTTCGACTTCATCTTCGATATTGCGCCAAAACTTAAGATAGCCCTCTTCGATGACACGTGATCCGCGCGCGATCCACTTGGTGGTCGCGGCGTGAAGCGTGATCTTCGACTTCGCGAGGCGAGCCGGTTTACATTGGCTCGCGACGGCGCGCTCCCAAATCATGCGGTAGAGCGCTGCTTGTTCACCGTTGAGGTGGCTGGCCGCTTGCGATGGCGTCAGCGAGACGTCGGTGGGACGAATGGCTTCGTGCGCACCTTGGGCATCAGCCCGCGTCTTAAAATTCGGTGCGCGATCCGCCATCTCTTTGGGAGAGTTTTTTGTCAGCCACGCCCGCGCGTCTTGCACGAACTCCGGAGAAAGCGTGACCGCATCGGTTCTCATGTAAGTGATCAGGCCTTTACCGCCGACACCTTCGTAAAGCTCTTGCGCGACTTGCATACATTTTTGCGGCGACATCTTGAGCTTCACGCTCGCCATTTGTTGAAGGCTGCTGGTGATAAACGGAGCCGGTGGAAGACGGCGGTCTTCGCGATCTTCGATGTTCGTCACGACATGGGGGTTTTCTTTCGCGATCTTTTCGATCTTCGCCGCTTCATCGGCGCTGCGAATTTGGTGCGGAGTTTCGTCGTTGCCGTCGCGAGGATCGTACATTGCGGTCAAGCCGTTGACGTACGTCGCTTTGATCGTCCAGTAATCGTGTGGTTTGAAGGCGAGCCTCTCGCGCTCACGCTCGCAGACGAGATGAAGAGTCGCCGATTGAACACGGCCGCCCGATTTGCCGCCGCTCGAATTCCAGAGAAGCGGGGAGACTTCGTAGCCGACAAGTTTGTCCAGGCACTGACGGGCGCGTTGAGCCTCGATGAGCGGGAGATCGAGTTTTCGCGGTGCTTTGATCGCAGCCTGCACCGCACTCGCCGTGATTTGCGTGTAGGTGACGCGTTGAAATTTTTTGAGGCGGAGTTGCTCAACCAGATGCCACGCGATCGCTTCGCCTTCACGATCGGGATCCATCGCGAGGTACACTTCGTCAGCCCGTTTGACGGCTTGTCTGAGCTTCGTCAAAACCTGTTTGCCTCGTGGCCCCCGTGGAATATAGCGCGTGGTAATAGTACGATCGCGCAGGTCGAATCCCAGTTTTTTGAAGCCGTCATGCGCGAGTTCTGTGGTATGTCCGACACTCGCTTCGAGCATCCAGTCCGGCCCCAGAATTTTTCTGAGAGTTTTGATTTTTCCCGGCGATTCGACGATCAAAAGTTTCAACTGGACCTCCACTTGTCCTTAAGTGTAAGTTCAGTGTAAGTTGATTTGAGGTTTGTCGCAAGTATGTCTGTTGAACCAAAAGCTCTGATCTGGATCGACGCGACTCCGCTTCTCCAAGCGGCCCGGGCCAAGCTGCGCGCAACGCAAGCGAAGTTGTCGGTCGCCGATGAGCGAGTGCGTTTGCACAAGCAGAGTGATGAGCCTGATTACCAGCGCTGGTTCACCATGACGTTCTCGGAGCGTCTCGCCGAGATGCGAGAGCTCTACGAAAAGCTCGCTCACCTCGACGAAATCGTCTGGAAAGTCGAGCGTGAAATCCTCGCGACCGGGTGCTCGGCTGCCGAGGCCTATGCGGCCGTGATCGCGGAGATCGAAGCTGCCAAAGCGCAAGAGGCAACGGCTGACGAAACGAGCTCCGACGACGAAAGAGACGCTCGCGAGGATGACGATCAGTCACGTGAGAGCGTGGATGACGATTCGGCTTCGTCTAGCTCTGGCCACTCCGAGCACACCGAAATCTGGAAAGCGACCAAGCGAGAAAAGAGTGAGCCTGATGACGAGATCAAACAGATCTACCGTCAGCTCGTTCGCAAACTTCATCCCGACTTGAATCCTGATTTGCCCGACACTTTGCGTGAGCGCTGGTTCGAAGTTCAAGAGGCGTATGAAGATCGCGACCTCACGCGGCTCGAGAAACTTCTCGCTCTCTGCGATGAGGGCGGCGAAGAATCGACTTTCATCGACCGAATCATGTCTCTCTCTCGCTTGAAGAGTTTGATGAAATCAGTGTCGAAAAAGTTGAAAGCGTCTCAGCGTCAGTTAACGCAGCTCAAGCGCGCGCCGTCGTGGGAGTTCCACAAAACAAAACGGAGCCCTCGCAAACTCGAGATCCTTGAGCGCGATGTTCACTACGAGTTGAGAAACACCGAAGATTCGCTCTCGGGTGATATCCGCACACTCGAAGCGCAAATCAAGAAATGGCAATCTCCACCGCGCAAACGCAATAAGCGCGACTGGAATTTGTCGCTCGAATACTGAGCGAATCGACCCCAATTCATTCCAAATTAACGAATATTCTCACACGTTCGTCACAGTTCAACGCTTGTCTACCTCTATGCTGTTTAAGAAAAAAGGGAGGCCCTGTGGCTAGCAGAAAACGTCAAAAATATCCGGCTCAAAAGAAAACTCTCACCGACGCCCGTCGTTTCGTCATCCGTAATGGCGACTACAACGGTTCATCGTCGTCATCCGACTTCATGGTCTCTGGCCACAGCACAGGCTCGCCCTTCTCGGAGATGGAAGAGCTTTCTCAACAAGTTACGCGCGATGCAGGCGGTGTCGGTTATCAAGAACCGATTTACGCCGACGACCGTAGCGATACGGGCTACGAGATGTATCAAGGCGAAGGCTTGGGCGATCTCGGCGGACCAGAGCTGTACGGCGATCGTTATGCGCCTAAGGCGCCGCGCACAAGCCGTGGCCTCATGATCGGCGCGGCGGTCGGTCTCGCGGCAACGGCACTCCTCGGTGGTCTCGCGTACCTCGTCTACCAATCTGAAGAAAAGCGCTCGAACCGCCGTGGTGCAGGTACGAAGACGCTCGCGTCAGGTCTCGAGAGCGGCGTACGCGCCGGCCAATCTCGCGAGCTGTCAGAATCGCGCTCAACGAAAACTCGTGGTGCGGCAACAGCGTCAAAGCGTTCGTCGGCAAAATCGCGTAACGACCAAGACGAGATCGCGACGAAATCGCGTTCGACTTCGGGCGGTCGCAAGCGCTCAAGCGCGCAAGCTCGCGCTTGAGTTTTCGAATTCGATGATTGTGAAACGCGCGGTCTTTGATGACCGCGCGTTTTTATTTTGGGTCGCCCTTGCTGGCGAAGTCGGCCCTCCGCAAGATCATGTAGCCCGACGCCTTCATGAATTGCTCACGCATGTTTGGAGGTGCGATGAAGCGAAAAATCCGCGCGTACCAGGGTGCTGGCACAGGTCGTCCCAAATCAACGGTCGTTTGCTGAATGTAGCGGATCTCTGAGCGTGGCCATCCCAGCGTCCTAAAAAACTCAAACGGCTCGGGCGGAAAAAACCGAAACGGCGCGTTCTTCATCTTCTCCGCGCGTTCGGGGGTCGCGATGTATTTGTAAATGGCAGGCGACATGTAATCGCAGATCCACGCTTCAAACGATCGGCAAGCGTGGAGATCTTTGGCAAGCGAGGCGACGGCTTCC
>CAJYIL010000265.1 GCA_913774795.1 Pseudobdellovibrionaceae bacterium | reverse complement strand
GAAAAAGTGCAGATGAACTCGTGTCAGTGCGACGTGCCGGCTTACGTGACGCCGTCGACAGATTCGTCTAACCAAAATATTTGTTCGGTTCTCACGCAATTCACAGAGGGTCATCCAGCAAAGTTCGACGTCAAAAATCCCTACGGGCTTTGCGCTCCGGTTTGGAAAACGCCGACGCCGTCCTGGAAGACCCCCGCTGGGGCGCAACGCTCGCAAGTGTACGCCAGTAGCGACTTTAAGCCTTCTTCACGGGCCGATTACCTAAAAGCCACGGGACAAAAAGTACTCGAAGGTCCCGGTCGATCTTCTCTTATTGCACAAACGGTAGCGATGCGCGAAGCCGCCGCCAAAGCGTGCTGCGGAACGGAAGACGACTGTTTAAAAGCGATGCGCGGCGTTCGGGTGACCGTGTGCGAGAGCCCCGCCGACTTAGATAGCTCTCTCCCTGACGACTGCCAGGCTACCGTCGGATCTTACATTTTGAGCGCCCGAGAAAACGCCGTGATGGCGCTCGTGATGAAGGATTCGGCGCAAGCTTTATTGGGACTTCAACCTCCAGCGCTCGCGGCCTATCTCGCAGAGGCAAAAAAGATCAGCGGTGATTTTTTGGCGCGCTACGAGTTTCCGGCGTCGGGCGAGATTCGGTTGAGCCCCTATGTCGATCGGGCGGGCATTCCCATTTCCGAGCCGACGACGGTACGTCATGAGTTTGGGCACGCATGTTCTTTTGTAAGACGGCAGCTTTCTGCTCGCCCCGGGCAGCCTGAAGCAGAACGAAATGCCATGTCGTTCTTTCAGACGTACGGGATGCCTTGTGCGCTGGATCTGCAGCGCGAAGAAGCTTCACATGCGAACGTGTTAAGAAAAGCGGGTGTGCCTTCGGCAGTTGGTTCTTGTTTGATCGATCTCGCAAATCAATCTGTCGTACCGACGTCGTCCGCTTATCTCCCGAATTCCTGCCAGGGAAATAAGATCGAGGAAGCGACAGCTGACGCCTTCGCATTTTACACAATGCCGCTTTCGCCTGACGGTTATCCGACACGCGCCTGCGGGCGCGCTCCGTCGAAGATTCATCCTGCAGCCGTTGACGTCTTGAGTTGTATCCTCAAGGGCGATGCCAAAAAGCTCGCCGAGCTGAATTCGAAATTCAACTGCAAGGCAGGCCGCCAATGATTTTATTATCGATGATCGCGACACTGATGGCGCAGGCGGCCCCCGTGACTGACTTTACCGTGACTGTCTCGATCATGCGCGAAGGCGATGAGCCCAAGGGTGGCGCAATCGAATTCGCAAAAGGCGTCTGCACGTTGAAGAACGGCCCGAAAGCGCGCAAGGCCGATACGAAAGTTTGCCGCGAGATCGGCGAGCGTATTCGTAAAGACGAGTCGACGTATACGTCGCTTCCTTGGATTAACTCGCCGCATGTCCCGTCGTTCGTCGTCGTTTACAAGAGTGGAAAAGAATCCTGGACGCGCGAGACGGGTGTCATGCATGAGAAAGAATCGAAACCGCGCGAAGCTTTGCGCGAGCTCGCGGTGAAAGTTTTAGAGACCGCGAAATAAAAAAAGCGAGCCGGCGGGCTCGCTTGTGAAATTCGCTCTCAAAGGGATTTACATATTAAAACCGATACCGACACGACCCGCGATCAGGCTCGTCTTCACATCATTCGAAGGCGGAAAGATGCAGTACTCCGCCGTCGCGTGCAGGTACATCGACTCGCTCAGGGTGTAATTCAATCCGCCGCCGACGAAGAACAAGGTCGTCGCCGAAATTCTCTGTGGGTCCAAAACGCCCGAAGACTTCGAGAGAGGGTAGTGAAGGCCCATTCCCAACAGCGGAAACGGTTTCAGATTTCCTTCCATCAAATTGTAGCGGAGAAGAACGTCGGCCGTTAAATACATAATCTTTGTTTCGACCGCCGCACCGTTTGCGCGATTGCCTGCAACACCGAAGTTTTCGATTCCCGCACGGCCTAACACGCCGAACGCGCCCGAGATCGGCAGATCACCAAAGCCCTTCACGCTGATTGAAGAGCCGGTCATTGAGACGTCTTCGGTTGCACCATTTTGCGTGATCTTGACGGTTTGTGAAGTTGATCCGTAACCGACGAGGCCGCCAATCGTGAGTGAGCCGATCATGCTTCGGCGAGAGCGACGAGACGCGCGTGCGTTCGACTTCGGTGATCCACCGCCGCCGCCCCCTCCGCCCGGGAGAGGAGCCAGCGTTCCCTGTGCTACCGCCGTTCCTTTTAAGACTTTTCCGAGGGCGCGTGCCCCTTTCACCTTTGTGATTTCAACGACGGCTCTTTTCTTGTCGCCAACCATGACGAGGTAGCGGCCTCCCTCGGAGAACGAAGAGTCGCCCTGAAGATCGATCAAAACTTGTTCACCGGAAACTTTGGTAACGACCGCGGCATTGGCCGCAATCGAGAGAAGCGTAAATAATGTGAGGGCCGCAAGCTGGCGATACATGAGTAGAGTCCTCCGCCCTTCTATTCTATCGAAAGAACGGCGCGACTGACATGCTCACAATTTGAAGTTGGACCTTAGGCGCAAGCTTTCAGGGCTGAGCGTCGGTCGGCGAAAGCGTTTCGTCGGCGAGAGCGCGCGTGAAGGTCGAGAATTTTTCGGTGAGATTTGTCGCAGCCGTTTCACCTGCGCGGCGGTCATCGACAAGCACCGATGTCGGAACGTAAGCCTCACAATTCATACGAAGACGGGCGCCCGGAATGACTGTCGAAGTCACAACATCAAAGCCGTTTTGGCGGAGTTCGGTTTCAGAAGTTTGCGGAGAAAATTCATCGCTCACGAGGAGACGTTCGCCTGTGACTGGCTTCCAGCTGCATGTCAAAACCGAAGGTGCGCTCAAATCCGCAGTCTCGGTCGTCACCAGACACGTCGAGGTTTTCGCCGAAAGTTGATTCTCCATTGAGAGTCGAAGCGTCGGTCCGAAAAGCGACGTGAGCTGATCGTCGGAGAGGGCGTTAAAAGCAGCGCATGGATTCGCTAGAAGATCGCGGTCATCACGGGAGAGCGAAGCGGTTTGAGCCGTCGCACGTGCTTTTCCGTTCGCATCGAAGTCTTGGCGATCAGAAGACTGATAGACCGTGCAACCGGTGGCTAGGGCGAGAATGAGGGTGCCGACGACGATACGCATGCTTTAACGCTAACAAAAAAGCCCGGGCGTTCAAGCCCAGGCTTTAGGAGTTATTACCACGTTAACCGACTGCTCCGCAGTCGGGGCGCTTCGCAGCGAGTGCTCAGCGCGATTTCTCCCTTAGAACGGACTTTCTTCAGACGAATCGAACGACGGCTCTGGACCGAAATCTTGAGTGCCGTAGTCGTTTGAGTTCGAACGAGTCGAAGTGCCTTCAGAACGCTCGCCGGCAGCGCCGAGGAACTGAACTGTCGATGCGACGATCTCCGTCGAATACTTTTTCTGACCCTGTTGGTCTTCCCAAGAGCGCGTTTGGAGACGGCCTTCGACGTAGACCTGACGACCTTTTGCGAGGTGTTTACCGCAGATCTCGCCGAGTTTGCCCCACGCGACGACGCGGTGCCATTCCGTGCGTTCTTGTTTTTGACCTTCTTTATCGACCCAGTTTTCGCTCGTCGCGACCGTGAGTTGCGCGACTGTTCCGCCGTTGCCGACGGTGCGAACTTCAGGGTCTTTACCGAGACGACCCACGATGATGACCTTATTGACGCCTGCCATAGAATCTCCTGCTCAAATGAGCTCATAGGAACGTGAAAGCCCTGACAAATTCAGAGCCCCGGAGACATTTACAGCTGGGTCGAAAACGGTCAATAGCCAAGGATGAAAGTCGGGTGACAGAAAGGCGCAGCCAAACTGGATTCCCGCCGAATTTTCGGCACTTAAGAAGATTGCTGCGGCGTTTACTGAAGCGCCGTGATCTGCGGAAAACCTTGGCCCGGAAGAGGCGGCTGGATGCGGAAGGCGAGCTCGGTTCCCTTCGCCGAATCCTTGCGTGCGGCTTGCGGCAGCATTGCGAAAGCAAGCGAAAGCCCGGCCTTCTCATTGGCGGCAACAAAGGCTTTCGGGAGACGGAGATTCACGCGCAAATCGTACGCTCCGACCACGGGCTGAACGCCCGCATTCGAACGACGGAAGGTCACGCCGAGTTGGCCGGTGATTTTGCCCGCAAGCGTTTGATCGTTACCGAAGGAAAGGTCTTCGATCTTGAGCGACCCATCTGACATTTTCGCTTTTAAGTTCGTGTTGCCGAGTTTTACTTCAGGCAGAGCCAGCGGCATCGGCGCCGCTCCGGGAGACATGGCGACGCGAAGGGTTTGGCCGGGGAGAGCGAAGGATTCAATCTTGAGATTCACGTCTCCGTTTGGCTGAACATCAAAGAGGGGGTCGACAGCGAGCTGAGTGTTGCCGCCCAAAGTTCCCTGTAGCAGCAGCTGCGCGAAGTTGCCTTCGTTTAAAAACTTGGCCAGCTGAGGAAGCTTCACGCCGGCGAGAGTGACGCCGATATTCTTCACGCGCTCGCCGCCCTTGCCCTTATCTCCCTCGTGAAGATCAGCCGCGATCGCGCCGCCAAACAAACCGGTCGCGTCGACGGAACCACCTTGTTTGCCCAAGATAAGGCCCGAGAGCCACGGTGAGATTTCAAGGTGTTCAGCTTTGATGCCCGGAAGAGTCGGTGTCTCGACTGAAACACTTCCCATCGCGACCCCTGGTGGCACAAGCGAGAGATCAAGCGTGTCGAATTGAAGATAAACCTGATTGTTCGTAATCTGCGAAACTTTGGTCGTCGCGAGATCGGCGAGATCGTCATAAGGAAAAATAAGAACCGCGAACAGAAGCGCGAACGCGATCACGCCCAAAACTTTGAGCTTGTGAAATTTGAAGAGCGACGTGATCGGATAAAAGATCTTGTTCACTTCTTACCTTTTTTCGGTGCGACTTCGGGTTTCGCCGCAAAGGCGACGATCTTGTAGACGACATCGTAGTAGCGAGAATCGGCGGCGTTGGCTTTGACTTCGAGGCCCATCATCCGAGCCGTGCTTTGCATCCCCTGGAGCTCGCTGCCAATCTCGACGATCTGCTTGAGATTCAATTTCGCAAGCGAGACGGCGATACCGGTTTGATCGATGGTCTTCGCGATGCCTGATACATTCGCGGGCGATTCGGTCACGCTGACGATTTGCTCCGGAACTAAGCGCGCGGTCGTCAGAGTTTGACGAGCCATGCTCTCGAGCTCTGAAGCTGCAATCGGCGGCGGAGCGGGCGGCAAGCCAGACGCCTCGCGATTCACTTTGAAAAGCTCGCGAACGACGTCGCGTTTTGCTTCATACTCTTCGATCGATGTCTTTGAACCTGAGTAGAACGTCCAGGGAATCGCCATGACGATCAAAAAGGCGACCGCGACTCCGCCGGCCAACGCGGCTTTTTGGCCGTTCGGTGAAAGAGACTGGTAACGTTCGTTGAGCTGAAGGTATGCGTCGCTCTCGCGTACGCGAGCCCAGATCGCTTTCACTTGTTCTTTTACGTTGTCTTTAACGTCTTCGAAGGCCATCGCTGCTCATCCTTAAAGTTTCGAACGTTCAACTTTGAACGAGAAGGCAAACGGAACGCCGCCAGCGCCGGGAGGCGCGGTGTTTTCACGCTTGAATGTTTTCGGAAGCGCGATCTCAGTCAGAGCTGACTCCAAGAGTTTCACGTTGGCTTGATCGATAGTGCCTTCGATTTTTACGTTCTCGTTATCGATATTCAGGTGAGAAACGTTCAGGCCCACGCCTGTGCGCGGCGGTTTGATCACCGGGACTTTTCCCGCGATCTTTGCCAGAACATCCATCGCGCTATTTTTATTTTCAGCTTTTGAGAGAGCCTCGCGGTCGCGGATGAGCTTCTTTTGTTTAGAGATATACGTTTCAACGCCGGTTTGGCTCGCCGAAGCACCTTTGAGATTGGCGACTTTCTTCGCCATCTCCGAGACGTGTTCGTCAGCTCTTTCGTTCAAGCTTGCGGCCATCGAGTCCCGGATCACCGCGAAGACGAAAAAGAGAGCGAACATGGCGACGCCGATCTGAATCGGAAGTTGCCATGTTTCCCAGAACCGCTTGAGCGTTTCGTTCTCGAGAGCGAACTCGTCTTTCCGGAGGTTGATCGCCGGATTGCGCGGGCGTTTAATGCCCTCAAGAGCGAGTCCGACGGCGACGACGCTCACGGCTTCCATGTGCGCGGTGAATTCCATGCGCACTTGCTTGAGGCCTTCGTAGGGGCGAATGACATTCGCGGGAATCTCAAGATTTTGCGTGAGGTAAGCACCCAAGTTTTGAATTTGGCCTGCGCCACCGGTGATCTGAATCTGCTCAAATCTCAAGTTATACGCCGTGCGAATTTCGAGGAGCATCAGACGAAGCTCAGACAGGAGTCCGTCGACCGAACTCGCGATCGTATTCGAGAGATGAATTTGATCTTTCGTTGCGCCAGCTGAGTTCATCAGGATGAAGCTTCGCGATTCGAGAACCTTTACGGCCTCGAAAATCGGAACTTGGAATTCCTGAACGACCGCGTTGGCGATGTCAGCGCCGCCCCATTGCACGGAGCGAACGGCCACGAGAGCGTCTTCGCGGTAGACAAGAAGGTTTGAACGCGTGTTGCCGAGATGAAGAATGAGTTTCGCGGGTTTTGGAACGCGGTCGGCGACCGATTCAGACTCATCGGCAGGCGGAGCGAGTTTCTCTGGCGGAGGTGCATCGGGATTTTCGAAAAGGTTCGCGAGAGCGAGACCCTCGACACTGACGATGTCGACGTCGAAGCCGCCATCTTTGGCGACGCTCAAGACACTTTCGACCGCTTCTTTCGGGCTTGCGACGGTGAGCGTTTCGGCGAAGTTTCCGAGAAACTCGGTGATCTTAACGTCGAAGACGGTGTCATCGATATCGAGCGGAATTTCATCTTCGAGTTCGAAGGCGAGCGACTTCTGAATTTTTTGGCGCTCGCGAAACGGAAATCGTTTTTGGTGAACGCTCACGCGATCTTGCGAAACGCCCATGATCCAGCGTGTGTTCGATGAGTCGTAGCTCGCTGAGAATTGCCGAAGACTCTCGATAATGTCGAGTTTGCGATCACGCTGCGGATCGAGCGAGAGGGGCAATTCGTGAAACGCGACGAGCACGTAACCCTTTGAGGTTACGTCGAGCTCAGCGACCTTCACACTGTAGGTACCGATATCGAGACCGAGAATTTTCATCGTGCCTCTGAGTGTATCGTGGTTCAGGAGAGGAGCAAAATTTTCCCCGTCGGCGGTCTTCCGAGGTCCAGGTCTAGCTTGGCCGAACTAGACCTCTTGCATGAAAACGATGTTCGGGGCGCCCTTCGGAGCGGCGGGCTTTTTCTTCTTGGCGGCGGTGTTTTTATCGTTCGGATTTGCTGTAGCGTTAGGATCTTTTGGCGGGTCGTTGGGATTTTTCGGCGGATCATTTGGATTTGTCGGCGTTTTCGGTTTCTCATTCATCAGAAATTCATGCAGGCGCGACTGGACTGCATCGGTATCGAACACGATCGCCGTAATCTCTTTTTGTGCGCGACCGGCTTGGCCCGTCGAGCGAATCCGAAAGTTAAATTCAGGATCGAACAAAAGAGGAACCGTTTGTTTGCCGTCTTTATCTTGAAACGGGTTGCCTTGAATGCCGAGCGATCCCAGATACTGCAGAAAATCGTCTTGATCCTTGAATGGCCCACGCTCTTTCTTGCCGCGATCTTCGATGATCTTGTCGGCGCGCTCAGGCGTGATTTGCGGAGAGAGCGACATCAAGACGTCTTTCTTTGCGTAGTTGATGTTTACACCTTTTGTTCCGTAGACCGTTACGCGCGATTTCAAGAGCTCATAAATTTCGTCGGTCATGCCTGCGACCATGTGGAGCTCTTCGAGTGTCTTAAACGGGGAGTTCGGGGGAATCAATTCGTTCGGGCGATCCGGATAAAGTGCCGATTCGTCTCCGCCGTTTTTCCCGCGCCCGGTCTTATCGGCGTCGATGTAATCGGTGATCGCATCGACGAGCGATTCGAAGTCGTCGCCGCGGTGACGCGCCTGAAACTCTTCATCGTTTTCCATCTGCGATTGAAAAATCTGGAGAATTTGCTGACGAGTCGAATCGGCGACCACCTTCGACGGCGAATCGAGGTCGTTGATGTCGATCTTCGAACCTTCGGATTCGATCGTCGCGACATACTGCGCTTGCATCTGCGAGGCCTTAACGGCTTTTTGAATTTCACCTTTTGTAATTGTCGAGGCTGCATCGGGGACAACTGGTGGCCACGAAAAAGGCATTTGCCAAATGGGATCCAGCATCGACGTCGGAATCATGTCGCCGGCCATCGCGGCCGCTTTACGATAGATCGCGATCCGAAGAAGCGAGATTTGCACACCGGCTTTGGCTGCGTAATGGGCTTTGAGCTGATTGACTTGTTGTGAGCTGACGATCAGTTCGACGTTCGTCTCATACATCACTTCGGTCGCGATGATCATGAGAACGGTGACGGTGAAGATCGCCATCATCATGGCGATACCGCCCTCGTCTTTGAGCATGGAGGCTGTTTTTTTCATCAGCGCCCGACTCCGTTGTTGAATGAGCCATTATCTGTCGTTGAACCGTCGGCGCCAGGCTGTGCAGATTGCGCATTCGGATCTTTTTTAGGAGGATTATTCGGAAACTGAATCGGAATCAAAGCCGACGCGGTCACTTTCTTCGCCTTCGGATCATTCTTATCTTCGGTCACAATCGTCACTTCGACGGCATAAGGGAACTTATCCTTCGTGATGTCATCGCCCGCTTTCCCAGTTTTCCAGGAGTCGACGTACTCGAGATCTGTCGAAGTACCGCGACCTGGTCCGAGATAACGAAGCTTAAATTGCGAAACGTGCTCGAGAAGAACCGATTCTTCTCCGCCTTTGTCGATCTCTTCATCGAGATACGGTGTGATCGAACGCCAGAGACAGTTGTCTTGAACGGTCTTAGTGCCGCTACGACTTTTGCATGATTTGAGGAAGTAACCGATCTTCGCCTGATCGCTCATCTGCGAATCTTGAATCGTGCGTTGATTCGAAAGCGTCGTGAAGTGCATCGACTCGCTCTCGCCGATGAAGCCGGTGACTTCGGGCGGAGTCGGGCGGGGCGTGGCCGTTGGCTCCGAGCCCGGCGGTGGGGCGTTCCCAGCGGGCGGGGCGGGAGGAGGCACAAAGCCGCCACCACCGCCACTGCCAGGAGGGGTCGACGTCGGCTTTGGATCTGGTTTGGCCGCGTCGTTCATCAACTTTACGAAAATGTCGCGGTGGTGATAGGCCGCATTCACGTCGGTACGAATAATTCGCATCGCATCGGCGACTCGAGCATCCGCAGAGATCTCATTTTGAACGGTTTCGCGGTCGTTGATTCCCGCGCGCATCGTCTGCGCGGAGAGAATCGAAATCACGGCGAGGATCGCCATTGCGATCATGATTTCGATTAACGTGAATCCGCGCTCACCGCGATATCGACGATCGGTCATCAGTTGCCACCGCCGCCGCCGCCGGTGCCAGTTCCCGTTCCGGTTCCCGAGCCTCCGCCGGTGCCGCTGCCCGAAGCGGCTGCACCCGCGCCGCCGCCCAAGCCCGGAACGTCGATGTCCTTCGTGTAATCGACAAGGTAGGTCGTGACAGTGTGCTTGATCTCGTTGCCTTTCTTGGGCTTGAAAATCACGGTGACGCTCACTTCTTTCACGGATTTCTTGATGAACTCCGTCATCGTTTTTACGATGGTCAAAAGCATTTCGTCGGCGCCGCCTTCGCGGGCGACTAAAGAGCTTGAGAGATCGGGCATCTCGAACTCTTTCGCGCTCATCGTCCACGAGTAGCCAGGAAACATGGCGCCGAAATCGCCGGCGTCTTCGTCTTTAATCTCTTCGATCGGTTTGTCGCGCGCTAAGATTTCGATCTCGGTCATCTTGCGTTCAAGAAGAGACGCCGCCGTGTTGTTGATGCGAGAGTTGCGTACGCGCAGAAAATTGCCCGACCACGCGTTGGCCATGACCATAATTCCGCCGGCCATGATGACGACGGCAATCAAAACTTCGAGGAGCGTAAAGCCACGCTGCGTGCGCATCACGTGCCCCGCAATTCTTTGAGCGTCACTTTTTTCTCATAGACATCGGCGCGGCCGGTGAGGGGATTGATGACGATCGTCCAATTTAAACCCCCATCTCCAGTCATGTGAATCGCGGCTTCTTCAGAGAGCCCGTTCGGATAAAAATTCAAGTGAACGACGCCGCTGGTGTAGACCTCGTCGCGCCCGGTTTTCTCGACACTCTCGAACTTCAAACCTTTCGGGAGAGTGACGGGCTTTTTCAAAACGCGTGCATCGGCCGCGAACGCGACTTTCTTTTTCGATTCTTCGGCTTGCTTCTCGGTCAAGCGCTCGAGTTCTTTTTCTTGAAGCTCGCTTCGCATCAGAACGATGCCGGGAGACGATTCGACCGAGTACGTGTAACCTTTATCTTTATCGATCTGGATCGTGAGTCGCGATGTGACCTGGTAGAGACGCGAGTTACTTCGAATATCGCGTGTGAGAACCGCGAACTTACGAATGGCCGCGCGCATGGCACTCGATGTCGAGAACATTTTCGGCACGCCGATCGCGAGAACTCCGCCAATGATCGCAATGACGATCATCACTTCTACGAGCGTGAAGCCGTGGCGATCAGATTTCAGACAGCGAGATCTCATATCCGTATGAATTCCCGAAAACAAAAAGGGCACTTGGTTAGTGCCCTTAAAGTACCATAAAAATGGAGGATTTCGGACTATTGCTGTTCGCTCGAGAGAATATCTTTTGCGTAACCTTCGCCGCCTTCTTTTTTATCGCGGCCGTACGACTTGATCTCGAATGTTCCGCCGTCAGATTCGTAGATGAAGTCTTTGCCCCACGAGTCTTTGAGCTGACCTTTGTTGACGTAAGCGCCAGGTCCCCAGTTCGGGCAGGCGTCGCCAGACGGCTTCGTGACGAGAGCGGCAAGACCTTGGTCAGTCGTTGGGTACGAGTTGCAAGCGAGGTTGTAAGCTTCAAGGCCGCTCGACAACGTCTTCATCGAAATCTTCGTCGTGTCGACGCGCGATTTTTCGTAGCGGTCAAACGCCGTGGTACCGAGAACAGTCAAAAGACCGCCGATGATCGCGATGACGATCATGATTTCGATGAGGGTCATACCGTTTTCGTTCGCGAGACCAGACAGGCGGAGGTTACGTACAAGATTCTTTTTCATTCGTCAGAGTTCCTTTACCCAAACCAATTTGTACTTTCAGAGCGAAAAAGGCAACTGCCAGGGCGGTCAGACTTAGCCCTCCGCCACGTCCAAGAAACGTCGTAAGTCATATGTCTGGCGCCAGCATGGAACCAGTTTGAAGAAATCTTTTAACGGTTGCCCAGGTTCGACATCTCGAACATCGGGATCATGATGGAGAAAACGATCGTTCCGATCACGCCGCCCATCATAATGATCATAAACGGCTCAAGGAGCGCCGTGAGACCCGAAATTTGGGTTTTGACCTGGAAGTCGTAGGAATCAGAAATCTGCACGAGCATGTTTTCGAGCTCGCCGGTTTTTTCGCCGATCTTCACCATGTGCGTTACGATCGGCGGAAATTGTCCCGATCGACGCAAAGGCTCCGAGATCGACTCACCCTCGCTGATGTTGTTGCGAGCATCTTCGATCGCCGAGGCAAGAATTTGGTTACCGACGACGTTTTTCACGATGTCCATCGCCGAAAGCATCGGGACACCGCCTTGAAGGAGTGTGGCGAGTGTGCGCGTAAAACGCGAAACCGCAACGAGGCGCGCGATCTTCCCGACGACTGGCATTTTAAGAATGAGCGCGTCGTACTGGCGTGAGCCTGCTTCGGAGTTCTTCCAGTTCCGGAAGATCATGTACACCATGAACACGACGCCGAGAACGATGTACCAGTAGTTGACCAAGAAACCCGAGATTCCGATCACGATTTGAGTGTACCAAGGAAGCGGAATTTCCGCGGATTCGAAAATCGCCTGCATCTTCGGAATCACGAAGACGAACATCACGCCCAACATCACCGTTACGAAAATGAACATGATGAGCGGGTAGAGTGTCGCCGATTTTACTTTCGAGTTCAGTTCGTTCTCGGCTTCGGTGAATTCTGCGAGACGGAGGAGGATCACGTCGAGCGTACCTGATGCTTCACCGGCTTCGACCATCGTAACGTAAACGAAGTTGAAGATCTTCGGATACTTTGACAACCCTTTGTGAAACGTCGAACCCTCGTTAACCATGTTCTTGATGTCGACGATCGCTTCTTTGAGAGTCGGCTGCTCCACTTGATCACCAACGGCGTTCAAGGCGTCGACAAGAGAGATGTTCGCTTTCAAGAGAGTCGCGAGCTGACGAGTCATCATCGCGCGATCCTCGACCGAAACGCCGCCAGATGAAGACGTGCGTTTTTTCGCGGCCGCTTTCTGTCGCGACTTATCGCGGATTTCTTCGACGAAGATGCCGTCTTTTTTTAGGCGGGCACGGGCGTTGCGAACATTGTCGGCATCGACCGTTGCTCGAACCGTCTTTCCCGCCTGCGTGATGCCTTTGTACTCGAAAATCGGCATCTGTTATGTCGCTCCGGCTTTGCCTGCGCTTTGTTTCGCAGCAAGTGCTCGCCAATTCATATATCCACCTGCGTGTTCGACAAGACTTCTTCGATCGATGTCGTGCCCTTCAAGATCTTCTCGATCCCGTGGTCACGGAAGGTCTTCATTCCGTTTTGCACGGCGTATTTCTTGATTGTGCCGCCATCGGTTCGCTGCATGATCAACGAACGAAGTTGTTCGTCAACGATCATAAGCTCTTGGATAATCGTACGGCCCAAGTACCCTTTTCCGTTACAGTGTTCGCATCCGATCGGCTTGTGGATGCGGCCTGCAGCGGCTTGCTCGGGCGTTAAACCAAGCGAAGTCAGTTCAAGTTCGGTCGGCTCGTACGGCAATTTGCAGTGAGGGCAGAGAACGCGCACAAGACGTTGGGCGACGACGCCCAAAAGTGAAGTCGCGATCAAAAACGGTTCGCATCCGAAATCCATCAAACGCGGGAAGGCGCCGGCGGCGTCATTCGTGTGAAGCGTCGAGAAAACCAAGTGACCGGTGAGCGAGGCTTGAATCGCCAGCTCGGCCGTTTCGAGATCTCGAATCTCTCCGACCATGATGACGTCCGGGTCTTGTCGCAAGAAGGCTCTCAAGCCCGCGGCGAAGTTGAGACCGATCTTCGAGTTCACCTGCACCTGACCGATGCCGTGAATGCGTTGTTCGACCGGGTCTTCGACGGTGAGAATGTTCACCGTTGGATTATTGATCTTCGAAAGACAAGCGTAGAGGGTCGTCGATTTTCCGGAGCCGGTCGGGCCGGTGACGAGAAGGATGCCGTAGGAGCGCTCGAGCAAATCGTTATTGAGTTTATCGAGAGAGTAGTCGGAGAAACCGAGCTGCTGCAGACCCAAGATCACGTTCGAGCGGTCTTGCAAACGCATAACGAGTCGCTCGCCGAACGCGGTCGGAACCGAGTTCAAACGGATATCGATATCTTTACCGCCGACTTTGAGCGGAATGCGTCCGTCTTGCGGCAAACGCTTTTCGGCGATGTTGAGGTTACCCATGACTTTGATACGCGATGTGATCGCGTTCTGGAGTTTCTTAGGTGGCTTAAAGATATCGAACAGAACACCGTCGATGCGGTAGCGCACGACCATGTCTTTTTCATAAGGCTCGACGTGGATATCCGAAGCCTTTTCTTTCACCGCTCTGAAGAGCAGGGTGTTCACAAGCTTGATGACCGGAGCGTCATCTTCTCCGGCTTCAAGGAGATCGATGATCGGTTCGTCGAGATCGTAGTCTTCTTCGTCGATACCTTCGAGATCGTTCAAAGCCGCGGTCGATTTCTCGTAAACGCGGTTGATCGCATCGGTGAGACGAGTCTTTGTGGTCATCATCGGGACCACGCGCTTTTTGAACATCACGCGCAAATCATCAAGCACGCGCGTGTTCAAAGGGTTCGTCACGAGCACGGTCACTTTTTGCTGTTCTTCTTTGAACGGCAAGATCTCGTGCTTTTTTGCGAAGTTGATCGGGATGTTCGAGACGAGGTCGCCGTTGATCTCGGAGACAGGGATGTCTTTGATGTAAGCCAGGCCCATGCGTGCGCAAAGCTCTTGGACGAGTTCGTCGGCCGAAGAGCCTTCCTTCGCCGAGAGGTAATCGCGCAATGTTCCGCCCTCGACGCCTAAACTCAAAAGACTGTTGAGTTGGTCTTCATTGAGGCTCGTATTTTTTAGCAGAACGTTATCAAGTGCCTGAGCCATTGTTGACGTTAACTCCGCCCTTCGGGCTTCGAGGCGCTCGCAGGTTTGCTCGCGCCACTTCTGGGTTCCTAGCTTAATTCAAACTGAGACGTTTCGCTTACTGTTTCATCTTCTTGACCGGCTGCTTCGCTTTCGCGGCGCCAGACTGACTCGCGCCTGCTTTGACGGGCTTGCGGCCGTTGTTCGTTTTCGAGCGAATCGGTTCGTCCGATTCCTGCATCTCCGACGCGGCCATGCCGCGAGGGAGCGAGTCGATCTTCTTACCGTAAGGATCACGTCCGCTGAAGTTTTGTTTGATCCAGTCGATGCGGT
>CAJYIL010000264.1 GCA_913774795.1 Pseudobdellovibrionaceae bacterium | reverse complement strand
GCGTGTTCACGGGTCAAGTGCAACAACGCAAATTTAGTTTACCAGTCTTGTTTCCACCCCAAAAAATGTTTCGTAAGGCGTTTTCCATCCGAGTATTTTTCTTGGTCGATGGTTCAAGAGTTCTTCTGCTTTTCTGATCATCCAATCTTCGATTTCGGCAATCCGCGTTTTCTTCGGAAAGAACTGACGAATCAATCCATTCGTGTTTTCGTTCGTTCCTCGCTCCCACGATGAATACGGATTTGCGAAATAAACTTCCGTCCTCAAAGTTTTCTCAAGCTCAAACGGCCTCGAAAATTCGACACCGTTGTCATTTGTGATGGTTAAACAAGGCAAGTTTGCGAGCATCTCTGTGGTTACGCGACTGACCTCTTCTGTTTTGAAAGAACGAACGCGAGCGATTTTTGTAAATCGAGACTTCCGATCGACCGCCGTTAGGAGCGCTGAGCTTTTCGAACTATCGCAGATTAGATCACGTTCCCAGTGACCAATCTCGATTCGAAGGTTAGCCGCCTCGGGCCTTTCGCGGATTGATCGTCGCCCACCGTAAAATGCCGGCGCAAGGCGTTTCTGATAGCGCTTTCGATCACAGCGAGAGCGCCGGAGTCGTCGGTAGAGTCTTCCGCCGTTGCGCTGATCAAACAAAATATATCTATAGATCGATTCGTGTGAGATCGAAATGTTCTTCTCGATTTTTAGGCGCCGGGAGATCTGCTCAGGGCTCCACGCATCGTACAGAAGTTTACGAACGTGTTCCTCAATTTCGTCTTTAATCTTTCGCGCGTATTCAACAAGGCATGGTCTTCTCGAGCGCATGATCAATTGCGCTCCCTTCCCGAAATAGCCTCTAGCGCCTTTATTTCTTCTTATCTCTCTTGAAATCGTGGAGCGATGAACGCCAAGCGATCTTGCGATCGCTGATAGATTTTGTTCTTTCTTGAGCATTTCTTCGATGATAAATCTGTCGGCTAGAGTCAGGTGTCTGTACGTCATTTGTTCTTTCAAAGTTGTGGTAAACCAAGATTGGCAAACGGAAGACACCTGACTCAAACTTTTTTTCTTCCGCCTGTTGCAGTTCGATTTTGAATTAGCAAGAGATCGTTTTTCAAAAA
>CAJYIL010000263.1 GCA_913774795.1 Pseudobdellovibrionaceae bacterium | reverse complement strand
TTTAATGAGAACGCGACCGCCATCAAAACGAAGACCGGAAGAATGACCTCGACGTTAACGAAGTTTGGTTGAAGCGCCTGAAAACCAAGAGTGATCGCTAAGATCGCCAGGAGGAATCCGATACGGACGCCCTCGATGATCATCATCTGCGACTGGCTCTTGGTAAAATCGTTCGTCAGGCCTTCAGGTTTCAATTTCGAAGCGTCCTCTTAGCTGACCGTTGATGCCATGTTGAAGATCGGAAGATACATCGCGATGACGAAGAAGCCGACGATGCCGCCGAGAACGACCATCATGATTGGTTCCATCATGCTCGTGAGGGCACCCACCGCGACGTCGACTTCGTCTTCGTAGAAGTCCGCGACTTTTCCCAACATCGCATCGAGTGCACCGGTTTGTTCACCGACGCCGATCATCTGCGTGACCATGTGAGGAATATGCTTTTCTTTCGCAAGAGGAACCGTGAGTGATTTCCCCTCTTGAATCGCTTCTTTCGAACGCAGAATCGCGCGCTCGAGAACGTGATTCCCGACAGTTTTTGACGCGATTTCGAGTGCTTCGATGATACCGACACCTGATCCCAAAAGCGTCGAGAGGGTTCGTGTGAAACGAGCGACACCCGACTTGATCATTAAGTCACCTGTGAGCGGGAGTTCGATCAAGACCGCATCGATCGTTTGTCGGCCTTGCTCCGATTGGTAGTACTGGATCATCCCGTACACGAGACCGACGGTGCCCCCAATGATGAGGTACCAATATTCTTGAAAGCTTTCTGACATCGCGACGACGAGCTTCGTCATCGCGGGGAGTTCGCCGCCTGAGCTCGTGAACATCGTCTTGAATTTCGGAATGACGAAAACCAAAAGACCTGCAACGACAAGCATCGCAACAACCAAGATGCCGACCGGGTAAGCGAGTGCACCTTTGACCTTGCCTTGGATTTTGACCGCTTTTTCGATGTAAACCGCCAAGCGATTCAAAATTCCATCGAGGTTCCCCGATTCTTCTCCCGCTAAAACCATGTTCACGTAGAAGCGGTCGAAGACTTTCGGGTGCGCGCCGAGCGAGTCACCGAAGCGCTTCCCGTTTCCGACGTCTTCGGCGATCGCCGTGAGCGCCGTCTTCAAGCCCGGCGATTTCGAACCGCTCGAAAGAGTTTCCATCGCTTGGAGAATCGGAACGCCTGAACTCAAAAGTGTCGCGAGCTGACGCGTGAAGATTTGCAGCTCCTTCGACTTTACTTTCGCGGCTTTGACTTTCTTTTTTTGCTGAACGCTCGCGGCCGGCACTACTTTGAGAGGCAGCATACGCTGCGCGCGTATTTTTACGCGGGCTTCTGTCTCGTTCGCAGCCTCAATCTCGCCCGTCATGGCTTTGCCGTTGGTGGCCTTCGCCTCGAATTTATAACGGGCCATTAGATGCCTGCTTTCTTAAGCATCGAATCTAGGTTGTCGGGATCGGCCGAAGCCGAG
>CAJYIL010000262.1 GCA_913774795.1 Pseudobdellovibrionaceae bacterium | reverse complement strand
GAAAAAGACCGCGACACGAACGTTCTCCAGTTCGTCGAACCAGACGATCTGGTGAAGTTCGGATTGATCCCTGAGTTCATCGGTCGTTTGCCGGTCACGGCAGTCCTTGATCCTCTCGAGGAGAGAGCTCTCATCGACATCCTCGTGAAACCGAAGAACGCTTTAATCAAGCAGTATCAAAAGCTCTTTGGTTTCGAGAAAGTCGACTTGAAGTTCACGGACGAAGCGCTCCACGCCATCGCGCGCGAAGCTCTCATCCGTAAAACCGGTGCCCGTGGTCTTCGCGGCGTCATCGAACAAGCGATGCTCGATATCATGTTCGACATTCCTTCGAAGCCGAACGTGAAAGAAGTCATCATCGAAGAAGAGACGATCACAATCGGCAAACCACCGAAGCTCGTTCTCCGCACCGAAGAAGAAATGTCGGCGCTCGACGATAAAAAGGGTAACGCTGAAAGCGCGTAACCTGATCGCCTCGGCGATTTTACTGATGGCAACATCCACCTTGGCGGCACCTGTGTGTCGCCAAGGTTCGTTTGGAGTGCCGATCTCCGAACTCAAACCTTCGCAGTCGGCCGTGGGCCTCGGCGAAGTTCTGAAGAAATCAAAGAAGATCAAAAAGAAGGGTGTCTCGTCGCCAGCAACGGATGACGGCGAGCCTGTTCCAGTTGTGGTCGGACCTGGAGGAAAACTCTACGTCACCGACCATCACCACTTCGTCAAAGCACTCCAGCTCGCAAAAGGCTCGAGCGCTCTCGTAAAAGTGAATGTCACCAACAACGACTTCTGTAAGAGCTGTCCCGATGAGGCCGCAAAGTGCGTCGATGAATTCTGGGTGAAGCTCGCACGCAATCGACAAGCTTACCTCTGCGATACGAAAGATCAGCCGATCAGTTACAAAGAGCTCCCAGAGAGTTTTGCGCCTGACGCAAAACCTCGTCCCTTAGAAAACGATCCGTTTCGCACGCTCGTTTACGTCATGAGAAAAAAACCGATGACGAAGGGCGGAAGTTGTTTGAACCGTCCGTCCTCCGGACCCAGTTTGATGTTCTGGGAATTCCGCATCGCCGAGCGTTTGCGAAAATCTCTTTCCACGGCTTCTCGTGCACTCCTGACTTCGAATTCTGAAACAACCGATTTGCCGCAAGCGCTGATCGACTCCGCGTGCAGCGAAGTTCTTAAGCCTGACGAGATTCCCGCATGCTCCGATCGTGTCGCGAATGACCCGGCCGTCATCACGGGCAAGGCTCCATCGAAATAGGGCGTCGGCTCGACCCACAAACTCTAAGACCGGCACTTTCTTCCTCGCGCGTTCGTCTAGATTGTTAGCCTGGTCTCGCGACCCGGCTCACACTTCTCCACACTAAACAAAACGCATCTATTACGACCGGAGTTTTCAGGATGAAAACGCTCGTTCTCGCGCTGATCATGATGATCGGCCTCAACGCGCACGCGACCGACTCGCTCAAAGTTCTCAACTGGAACGTCTACATGCTCCCTTGGCCGATCAAGAAGAGCATGCAAGGCGATCGCTCGAAGCTCATCGCTCAAGCGATGCTGAAAACAAATTACGATGTCTTGTTCTTCGAGGAGGCTTTCTCGAAAGGCTTCCGGAAGGAGATGCGAAAAACTCTCTCCGCCAAGTATCCATATTCGTATTACCTGGGCAGCGACGGCCGCCTGCCGCACGTGTTCGGGTCAGGACTTCTTGTCATGAGTCCGCGTCCGTTCAAAGTTCTTGATCACGTCTACTACGACAAGTGTGCGGGCGCCGATTGCTTCGCCGCCAAAGGCGCTCTCCTCATCGAAGCAACACTCGCAAATCGTCGCCGCGTTCAGTTCGCCTCAACGCATCTTCAAGCGTCAGACAAACAAGGGGCAAAGCGGATTAGGCAGGTCTCGCAGATCGACGTCATGCTCGCGAAACATCGCCAGCGTGGCATCGCGCAAATTCTCGTAGGCGACATGAACTTGTCTCCAGACGAAGCCGATTTCGCGAAAGCAAAAGAGATTATCGGGATGAGGCACGCGACTCTCACCGGTGAAATCCCGACGACGTCGGGACGAAAAAATGAGTGTTACAAGATTCCGGGCGACCGCGTTCGCTGGATCGACCACGCATTCGCGTCGAAAGACGATGTCGGCGCGATCGCGAGCCGGGTTCGCGATTACACCTACGTGTCGAAGGGTCGCACGTGCCCTTACTCCGATCACCACGCCGTCGAAATCCGCGCTGAACTGCGCTGAGGGTTTGCCGATCACGAGAAGCCACGCTAGCGTTTGACGCTCAAGCGAGGTTTTTTTTGGTGCTTCGATTTCTTCTTCCGTTCTTGTTGTCATCAGTTGCGATCGCGTCGCCGCGGTCGCTGTACACGTGCGTTTACAGCGCAGACACAACAGGATCATGGGCTCTCACGAGCGCCAAGTTTTCGGGCTTCTCGATCACGTTTGAACCTCAACGTGAATACGTCTCGACTCATTGGGTGAGTGGTCCTGAACCAGACGCGTACGTCGCTGGCGGGTGCTCGATGCTCAAAACCGACAACGACCACGCTTACTTTGTCGTGACTTGGGCGGAGGGCAAACCGATTCAGCTGGGACGCGGCGGATGCCAGTTCATCGGGTCATCTCTGAAAGTGCGACGAGACGGGACGGAGTACCACGCTGGCTCCGAATCGTTCGCCTCTCGTCACACGCTTCGTGACTCTCGCGGGGTGATCTCCGACACCGTGATGGTCGTTGGGCTCAAGCTTCAACCTGGCTACGAACCCGAAGTCTGCGACGCGGCTTTTGCCAAATTTGCAGCGATGAAAGGACTCCGTTTATGAAACTGCTGATTGCCGTCCTCCTTCTCGCATCTTGCACGACGACACCGCCGCTTCCCGAAGCGCCGCCGGTCGCGAGCGCTACTCCGAGCGTCGAATTCACACGATCGATCGTCACCACATTCTGCCCACGCAAAAACAAGTGCGAGAAGCCGGTCACGCACGGGGAACAAACGGTCACACTCAAACTTGAGCCTTATCACAAAGGCGACTCGGGTCTGACGGGCGAAGATAAGATTGAAATCATCGATCGCCAGGTCCCGATCAAAACCGAAATTCGGGTGATTAAGAAGACAGGCAGTGATGATTTTTACGTCTACATGTTGATCCGCTCGGGTGCCGGAAGTTCGCGCGAGGGCAAGGTCAAAACGGTCTCGGTCAAATCGCTAGCGGAATTGGTGAACGTGACGGTCGACGATAAACCCGTTGAAGTGAAGGGCGGCACGCTAAAACCTCAGCTCGTCTTCACCGGAAAACCGTGACGTTTTCGACCGCGCGGTCAAGCACCGCGAGGTCGGGTTGCGCAAGACCCCATCCCACTTTTTCACACTCCCATTACTCGCGCTTTTGGGAGACAGAATCCGCACCCGGCAGGGGCGTCTCGCCGCTTTCCTAACGGTCGCGCATCATCTGAAAATCACTTCACAACTTCGATCAAATTCCTATAATGGAAATTAGGAGACATCTTCGGGTGCAGCGCTAACCGAACGGTCGATGAGACCGGTCTGTTAGAGAACCAGAGGATGCTTCTATCAAGCTCTACTAGGAAGGAGCCCCGAATGTCCGAAGGATCAGGACGGTCAGACAGCTACAAACTCCCTTTACTCCCTCTCCGCGACCTCATCATCTTCCCGCACATGATGATGCCGTTGTTCGTGGGCCGCGAGAAGAGCATCAACGCTCTCGAAGAGGCCATGAGCAAACAAACCGACATCGTCCTTGCGGCTCAAAAAGACGCTAAGACAAACAACCCAGAAGCCGGCGACATTTACGAAGTCGGAACAGTGGGTACCATCATTCAACTTCTTCGTTTGCCAGACGGAACAGTGAAAGTTCTCGTCGAAGGTAAGCGTCGCGTGCGTATCGAAAAATTCGCCGCGAACGACAACTTCTTCGTCGTCGAAGTCCAGGACCTCCCTGAAAAGATGGAGAGCCCGGTCGAAACACAAGCGCTCATGCGTTCGGTGAAAACGACGTTCGAGTCCTACGTGAAGTTGAACAAACGCATTCCGCCAGAAATCCTCATGCGCGTTTCGACGATCGAAGCGGCTGGTGAACTCGCGGATATCATCGTCGCGCAGCTCAACCTCAAACTCGAAGATAAGCAAAAGATCCTCGAAGTGGCGGATCCAGGTAAACGCCTTGAGCAGCTCTTAAACCTCATGACGGGCGAAATCGAAATTCTCGAAGTCGAGAAGAAGATCCGCACGCGCGTGAAGAAGCAAATGGAGCGCTCGCAGAAGGAGTACTACCTCAACGAGCAAATGCAGGCGATCCAGAAAGAGCTCGGCGAGAAAGACGACTACCAAGCGGAGTTGGCTGATCTCGAAGAAGCCGCTCGCAAGAAGAAGTTCTCGGACGAAGCTCGCGAGAAAGTTCTCAAAGAAATTAAGAAGCTGAAGATGATGTCGCCGATGTCAGCTGAGGCAACGGTCGTTCGTAACTACATTGACTGGATGCTTTCGCTCCCTTGGCAGAATTACTCTGTCGATAAACACGACATCAAACTCGCGCAAGAAATCCTCGATGACGATCACTGGGGACTCGAGAAGGTGAAAGAGCGCATCCTCGAACACTTGGCTGTTCAAGCGATCGCTCCGAACATGCGCGGCCCGATCTTGTGTCTCGTCGGACCTCCAGGGGTCGGTAAGACGTCCCTCGCTCGCTCGATCGCGAAGAGCTTGGGCAAGTCGTTCAACCGGATCTCTCTCGGTGGCGTTCGTGACGAAGCCGAGATCCGTGGTCACCGCAAAACGTACGTAGGTGCGATGCCGGGTAAAATCCTGCAAGCGCTTCGTAAGACCGATACGGGTAACCCGATCTTGCTTCTCGACGAAATCGATAAGATGTCGAACGACTTCCGTGGTGATCCTTCGGCGGCTCTCCTCGAAGTTCTCGATCCAGAGCAAAACCAAACGTTCGTCGATCACTACCTCGAAGTCGATTACGACCTCTCGAAGGTGATGTTCGTCACGACCGCGAACTCGCTTCACACGATTCCGCGTCCGCTCCTCGATCGTATGGAGATCATCTCGCTCGAAGGTTACATCGAAGACGAGAAGTTCCACATCGCGAAGAAGTACTTGGTTCCGAAGCAGCTCGAGATCCACGGTTTGGCTGACCGCAAAGTCACCTTCCAGGATTCGACGGTTCGTAACTTGATCCGTTACTACACTCGCGAGTCGGGTGTTCGTAACCTCGAGCGCCAAGTGGCAAACGTTTGCCGTAAAGTTGCGAAAGTGTTGATCACTGAGCAAGCGGCGACTGAGAACAAGTCGGCGAAGAAGGGTCAAAAAGCAGAGTCGGCTGTGAAAGGCCTCAAAGCTTCGAACAAGAACTACGTTGTGACTCCGCAGAAACTCGTTGAGCTCCTCGGGCCACACAAGTTCACGCACGGGAAGATCGAAGAAGAAAACGAGATCGGTCTCACGAACGGGATGGCGTACACAGAAGTCGGCGGAGATCTTCTTCCGATCGAAGCGACGATTGTTCCGGGACGTGGCAAATTCACGATCACAGGTTCACTCGGCGACGTAATGAAAGAGTCTTGCTCGGCAGCGATGAGCTACGTTCGTTCACGCGGACCACTCTTCGGATTGGACAAAGAGTTCTTCCAGAACTGCGACATCCACATCCACGTTCCAGATGGCGCGACTCCGAAAGACGGTCCATCGGCAGGTCTTGCGATCACGACTTCGATCGTTTCGGCGATCATGAAGATTCCGGTGAAGCGCACGCTCGCGATGACGGGCGAGATTTCGCTTCGTGGTAAAGCGATGCCGATCGGCGGATTGAAAGAGAAGATTTTGGCTTCTCACCGCGGCGGTATCAAGACGGTGATCATCCCGAAGGAAAACGAAAAAGATCTGAAAGACATCCCGAAGGAGGTCTTGAAAGAACTCAAAGTGATCCTCGTGAGCCACGTCGACCAAGTTCTCGTGAACGCTCTGGATATCAAGAAGCCAGAGATGCTCTTCAAAAACAAAGTCGATCGCGGCTTGGGTTTGAAAGCAAACTTCACGGGTCACGAAGTCCAAGCTCACTAATCTCGAATCTGCTCACGCAGAAACAAAAAAGCCGCTCCCGAAAGGGGCGGCTTTTTTCTTTTATCGCAAGAGCGCGTCTTACTTCACGACCGTGCAGTAAGCTTGCATGTCGTAATCGAGTTCGCCTGGCGGGATGAGGCAGTCGACCGATTTCAAGTTCACCGTGCACTCTTCAGATTGGCACGCTTGAAGGTTTGTCTCTGTTGCGAGCTCGAGGCTTGCAACGAAGGCCTGCGTGTGCGCGCCGGAGAGGGCGATCTGCTTTGAGTCGCCTGTTTCTGTTTGAACTTGGAGCGAGCACTCATTTGGGTGAACGTGGTTATCGATGCACGAGATGTTCGTGATCGTTGTACCGCACTTGCCCATGCCGCAGTCCATTTTCGAGCCGAGATCGACGAGAACGTTTAGAAGTGTCGTCGCCTTTTCGCCGCTGACGCGAAGGTCGCTAGCTTGAGCGTGCATCGAGAAACCAAGAACCAATGCGATCATAGCGAAAGCTTTCACACCGAACTCCTTACAACGGAAATTTGAGGCCTCAATTTACGTGGCTTGCGCGAATCGCACTAGAGCCCCTGAAAACAAGAATGGTTCGTCTAATCTCTAGACACTGGGGCCATCGACGCACCGCTCGTCTCGCGAGCGGCGCTGTATTCG
>CAJYIL010000261.1 GCA_913774795.1 Pseudobdellovibrionaceae bacterium | reverse complement strand
AGTTCGGCTTGGTCATTTTAAGAACGGCGACCTCACGACCGTTTAAGATTTTTATCCGCACTGAAAAAATCGATGCATCCCACTTTTCGAGGTACCGATCCAGGCGAGTGGAGCCCACGACGGCGGGCGAATTCGTAAAGTCGAAAAGAAAGTACGCCGTACCTCCCGGCTTCAGCGCTCGGAAGGCGCCTTCGATGATCAGATCTTTTCGAGCGGAGTAATGAAATGCGCCGAAGAAATCAGTGACGACATCGAAGCTATTTTCTTTGAGACCCGGCAGAATCTCCTCCGCCCAACCGGTCAGATAATGAACGTTAGCGAAACGACCGGAGAAGTCTTGGGTGTTCACGACGGTCGTGTCGGCGCCTTTACGCTTCGCGAGTTCGCTCATCGCGCGGCCTTGGCCTCCGCCCAAATCCAGAACCGACGCCCCTTTCGGTATAAGGGGCATTAACACCGACTCGTAATCCCGGTAAGAGCGAGCGTTGGGCGCAGCGTACTCGGATTCCCGCCAGGCGGCTGTAGGATTGAGAGCCCGATAGTCGTGTTCAAAAAGAGTGCGACAGCCGAGCGCTGAGCTCCAGGCGTTCGAAGACATCAGAAGGGTGAAAATGAACGCACGCATCCTGGAAGTGCTCTCAGCAATCTGGGATCCAGGCTCGCGGACAAGCTAACGCTCGCGAGCCGTCGAAAGTTTCGACGCGAGGTCGAGGATCGGCTGGATCCGCTGGACCTCGGAACCGACACCCTGGTAGCCGGGGAGCGAGGCCGTATCCTTGTCGGGCTCGTTGCAAACGGTGCCAGTTTCGTTGCAGCGATTGACCTTTTCGCACATGAGGCCTTTCGGCGTGTACGTATTCGCCGACGGTGTGCCGCCGATCAAGATGCCGACGACTTCGCGGGCGGCATTGAAGACCGGCGAGCCGCTATTCCCTTCAAACGCATCGAGCGAAGTCAAAAAACTATCGCGCGTGAGATCATTCTTCGTGACCCGTGCTGAGTCCGTGTAGCGAGCCGCCGTTCCGAACGGATACCCAACCATCGCGACCGGCGTGTTGATCGCCAAAGGTGCGTTCGACATCTTAAAAGGCGTTCGACCGGTCGCGGGGCGATCGAGTCGAATCAATGCGTAGTCCAGGAAAGGCGCGTGCTCGGTCTGGCGCGCATAAATGATCTCTTTGCACTTGTATAAACGAGACGGGTTGATGTTGTTTGATTGAACCGGAGCCCGGTAATCGAAAAGCCAAGAAAACGTCTCGCACGCAAGCTTCGTCTCGTGCTCCAAGGTTTGGTTGGCGGTATTGATGGCATAAACGCAGTGACCCGCAGTCACGAGAAGATCGGGTGCGATCAGGAAACCCGTGCACGAAAAATCGAGCATCGGTTCGTTCGACAGCGGCTCTGACGAACAGAGATTCGTCAGGCGAACCGTGTGAAGCTGAATGAGACCATTCGCGCCGACGGAGTGATTGGCCGAGAGAACCGCGATGGCCGTTGCTCGCGACATCTCGAAAGCGGGTGATACCGAGTTGATCAGGTGGCGGTTGTCCGCGCCGAAAATCGCGCCCTTTGCGGTCGCGGCCGCAAAAATGAGAAGCAGGGCCGTGGAGATTCGAAGGGCCAGACATGACGGAGATATCGAGGCATTTTTCACCGCCGCAACATAACCTGCAGGCCGGTTTCGTGCTTGCGAAACAGACGTGAATTGCAAAAGTGCCTCGGGCCTGTTGTGATTCTCTTCATGCGTTATTTGCTCCTGCTGACTCTACTCCTTTCTGGTTGTGCCTCGACCAAACCGGTCTTCAAAAAAGGCCCGCGCGGCTACAACGTCGTCGATGTGATTTCGTCCACCGCATTCGTCGTGACCTCCGAGCTTCCTCCAAGAACTGAATCTAAATACATCGAGCTTTACGGCATCCGGGCGGTCGGCGAGGAGTGTAAATCCCGCGGCTACGACTATTTCGACTTTGCGGTCAGAGAGCCCGAGTCGATCGAAGGCTACTGCTTTAAAACGCCAGACAAACCGGGTCTCGGGGTCGAATTTAGCCTCGCCGGCCTCTCGGTTCGTCCTGAGAAATTCGTTATCACGGATCTAAATGGCAAAACAAAGACGCTTCTTCAGGTCAAAGACGAAATCCTGGAGATCGAAGGCAAAGTTCCGAAAAACGTGGCCGCGATAAAAGCGCAAGTGTACCGGGCATCGATGACCAATCAGAAGACGCTCGATTTGAAGATCAAGCGTGGTGACGACGAGATTCAAATCAAAGAACCCATCGCTCTGTTCAAAAACAGCACGATGGGTCCCACACAGCTCGATCTTTTGCGATCAAGAACCGATTGATTTATTTGTCGGCGTAGTCTTTAGCGACGATCCCGTACTTCTCGATTTTTCGGAGAAGCGTTTTCTTCGGGATGTTCGCGTGCAGCGCCGTTTGGTTGATTCGACCTTTAAACGTCTTCAGAGCTTTCACGATGAACTCGCGCTCAAACGCTTCTTTGTGTTTGTTGAAATCAAGCGCTTCGCCGTTGATCGACACCATTTCGCCGCCAGGCGATCCGCCGCCGAGTTCTTCGTCGTCGCCGCCGAGCTCGTCAGAGCCCATGTCGGAGTCATCGCCGATCATCTCGTCGACCGCGCCTTCAAGTTGTTCGCTTGACGAAGCTTTCGCGTTCTCGGCCGCCACTGCGGCGAGGGTTGTGCCCGTCGCCGAGAGAACTGACTCCGGCAATGATGCGAGCGTCAGCGTGTTACTGTTTTCAAGAATGAACATGTGCTCGATCACGTTCTCGAGTTCACGAATGTTTCCCGGCCATTGATATTTTTTGAGCACGGTCATCGTGTCTGGAGTGACGCCGATCACGCGTTTCGAGTGCGACTTGTTGAACTTTTTGATGAAGCCCGTGACGAGCGTCTCGATGTCGTTTTTGCGATCGGCGAGAGCCGGCAAGAAGATCGGCACGACGTTCAAACGATAGAACAGGTCTTCTCTGAACGTGCCTTTCGAGATCATGTCTTCGAGCGGGCGGTTCGTCGCCGCGATCACGCGAACGTTGGTTTCGATTTCGCGGTTTGAGCCGACCGGAGTGAATACGCGCTCTTGAAGAACGCGGAGGAGTTTCACTTGCATCGAGATCGGCATTTCGCCCAATTCGTCGAGGAAGAGGGTGCCGCCTTCAGCGAACTGGAATTTGCCGATCTTACGGTCGCTGGCGCCCGTGAACGAGCCTTTCTCGTGACCGAAGAGTTCTGATTCAAACAGATTTTCAGGGATCGCCGAGCAGTTGATCGCAACGAACTTCTCGTCTTTGCGAGTGGAGTTGAAGTGAATCGCACGCGCGACCAATTCTTTACCCGTACCCGAAGCACCGCGAATCAAAACCGGAGTATCGACCTTCGCGAGACGGTTGATGATGTTGAACACCTTCTGCATCTCAGTGGTGTTGCCGATCATCTTGCGGCCGGCTTCCATCATGATCGGCGCCGAACCTGCGACCGCCGCGATCATCGATTGAGCCGAGAGAGCTTTTTCGACGAGTTTTACGAGCTCGTCACCTTTAACGGGTTTCGAGAGGTAGTTGTAAGCGCCTTCTTTGACGGCGCGAACGGCGTCATCGATCGACGCATAAGCGGTCATGATCAAAACGACCGTTGAAGGATCGTGTTCTTTAATCAGCTTGAGCGCCTCAAGGCCGTTTAAGCGAGGCATATCGACGTCGAGGAGAACGAGGTCGTAGTGTTGCGCGCGCACTTTTTCGACGGCGTTCAAGCCATCGAAAGCTTCATCGATCTCGAAGCCGCCGGCCTGCGCGAGCGTTTCGCGCACCGAAAAGCGCAACCCTTGATCATCATCTACTACGAGGACTTTCAACATAACGAACCTCTGCGACTCTCGTGATCGGACTAAACACTGCTTACGGGTAACTCGACCGTAAACGTCGAACCTTCACCGGTTTGGCTATCGACGGAAATCGTGCCTCGGTGGAGTTCCACGAAGTATTTAGCAAGGTACAGGCCAAGTCCCGAGCCTTTCACGCTCGACGACTTCGCATTTTTCGAGCGATAGAACTTCTCGAAAACATACGGCAATTCATCTTCGGGGATGCCTTGCCCTTGATCGGAGACCTGGATGACGATCTTGCCGTCGGCCTCTTCCGTTGTAATAAGGATGGCAGAATTTTCAGGGCTGTACTTGATCGCGTTCTCGATCAAGTTCGTAAAAACCTGCCTCATCAGGTCGGCATCCATCTTCAAACTGAACACGGGTTCGAGCTCGGTTTTCACCGAGATTTTCTTTGAGCGCGCGAAGTAGTCGAGCTTTTCTACGACTTCTTCAACAAGCGCGTTCGGGTCGCGCGACGCCATGTGAAGTTTAAGCTCTTTTGATTCGATACGGCCCAAATTCAGAATCGAGCTCACGAAATCAAGGAGCTCTTGCGACGACTTCGAGAGAGTTGCGAGCGCTTCTTTCTGTCGGGAGCTGAGAGGAGTGGGGTCGTGGAGAACGACGTCGGTCATTCCTTGAATACGCGCAATCGGCGTCTTCAAGTCGTGTGACATCATGCTCAGGAAGTTTGTTTTCAGTTCTTCGACTTGCGTGAGCAAACGGTTCTTTTGGTAATACTCCCACGAACGACGATTCTCGATGATAAGTCGGTACGGAATAAAGAAGTAGTAGCAGATGAAAATAGCGAGAATCGTTTGCGCCATAGGGATCCAGACGCCGGCCCACCAGAAGAACAGAAACGAGACCAAACAGAAAACGAGGATCGCGGTACCCAGCCAAGCAAGCCCCTTGGTCGGCTTCGCGGCAAGAACAAGATACACCGTAAGAATCGAGATACAGCCGGTGAGAAGAATGCCGATCCAGTCAGGGGCTTTCACGGGTGCCGTATTGAGGATGAGCGTATCGAAGATGTTTGCGTGGAGTTCGAGAACGCTCATGGCGATCACGTCTCGAGAGAACGGTGTCTGGATGTAGTCTTTCGGAGTCGACTGAATGTCGCGGCCGACGACAACGACTTTGTCGGCGAATGACTCGCGTTTTTCGGAGAACGCATCGTCAAACGCGATCGGCACATAAGTTCGTGCGGGGCGAAAATCGATATAGGTCTGTTTCGAGTCGAGGAATTCGAAAACGCCTCGGATGTTGTTCTCGTTCGCGATCTCAGGGTTATAG
>CAJYIL010000260.1 GCA_913774795.1 Pseudobdellovibrionaceae bacterium | reverse complement strand
GGTTAAGATGATGATCGCCTGCGGACTCTCGGTCGGCGCACCGGGGCTACAGACCCACTCGGTTTGCTCAAGGGCGCAGTTCCATCGGTCGGGAAGTTCAAAACTCACGTATGAGTTGGTGAACGTCTTGGCCTGGGCGGATGCGCCAGCCGCAAGTGCGGCAAACGCCAAAAGAGCGGGTGCTAATCTCATGGAGCCTCTCGTTGGTGCTCTGTGCAGTCTATCCCCGAAGTTTAGAAGGTCTGAAGCACTAGGGTCGATGTGTTTCGAATCGAGACAGGACCAAGAGCTGGTCATGCCGCGTGCTGCTCTTGGGCTTGAGCCATAAAAGGAGCTTATGCTAGCGTCGGGTCTCTAGAGGAGTTTGCCATGAACTTGCAACAGCTCATCACGTTCTCGACGGTTATCTCTGAGGGCAGCATGACGGCCGCCGCTGAAAAACTTTATCTCACGCAGCCAGCGGTCTCTCAGCAGATCCGCAACCTCGAAGACGAAATGGGCGTCGGCCTTCTCGATCGCGGTTCGCGTCACGCGAAACCGACGATGCATGGGCAGCTTCTTTACGATTACGCAAAACGCATCATCGCGCTCACGCAACAAGCGCAAGTCGCCATCCAAACGATGGGCGAAGGTGTAAAAGGAAAATTGCGGGTCGGAACTTTGAACTCGCTCGGTCTTCAACTTGTCTCTCCGGCGGTTTCGTCGTTCCTAAAACACAACTCGAAGATCTCGATGTCGCTCTTTTACGAAGACTCGGAGAAAGTTTTTGCGGCCCTTCAGCGCGGCGATCTCGACGTCGCCATCTTGCCTGACGTTTCACAGTCGGGCGGAGATCCGTCAGCGCTCGATGCGCGTCCGCTCTTAAAAGACGAAATGTGGCTTGTGGCTTCGGGCCGCGACACGACGGTTCCGGATGAAGCGACGGTGAAAGAGCTCGCGTCTCGTCCTTACATGCGCCTCACCGAGCGCTATGAAGGTTTCGAGAAGCTTCTGAAGAAGGCCTTCAAAGATCACGGAGTCGAAGTCACGCCGTCGTTTGAAACGAACAACGTCGGAACATTGAAACGCGTGATCGAATCGGGTCTTGGCTGGGGATTTGTTCCCGCGCACTCGATTCGTAAACAAGTGCGCATGGGTCGCTTGACGGTCGTCGATTGCCCAGAGCTTTTCTACTCCGTGAACGTGCAGTACTACTCGCGCCCGGGGACAGACACCGAGCAAGCGATCGAAGTGTTCTACCGAGCGTTGAAGCAGCAGGGGCTTGGGCAGTAAGATCGGCCTTTCCGAGGAAAGTTAGCCAAACGAAAAGACCGGCTGGTGGCCGGTCTTTTCGTTTGGCATCTCGTGCTTAAAGTCCGATTATTTGTGGTAAGCGTCTCATCAAGCTTAAACGATTGTTGTTAGAATCCTTTAAGCTTCATTTTGCCTACGACAATTTTCTTACCGTTGTCTTCGAACTCATCGCTGTCGAGTACAATCGCTGTCGCCGCTTTAGGCGCTTCTAGATTATCCATCTTGATGACGAATCGGCTGCGGATCGGCAAACTCTCACCTGCTACTTCGAAACCGTTCAATTCGACTTTATTTCCCTCAACGGATTGGGTCGCGAAATCAGCCCATTGGAATCCGTCGCTGTGAACGAGCTTGGCGACGTAGTTCTTGTCTCTCATAAACGTGTATTGGACCCCGTTCAACTGCCCTGTCAGAACTGGTTTCAGATAAGAAATCGACGATCTGTTTTTGTTGTCTGCGAACATGACACCATCGATTTCGATTCCGACGAAGGACTCCTGCACCGAGCCCACATCAAGGCCGTAACTCGTTGGTCTGCCGAGATCGGTGACGACTGAGATTTTTGATTTCGCTTTCAACGCGCGTTTTGCCTGTTTGCATACGTCGAGACCGATATCATAAGTCCATTTATAAAAATCGAAGTTTTCACCATTGGAGTCTTTGAACGCGATTCTCGCAGTCGACATATCGCTGTTCGGTGTTTCGCATTCGAAAGCTTCCAACTTTACGACATCGTGCTTGAGGTTATCCGACGCGAACGTCGGAGACGCGAAACCTGCGAACACACACAGAAGAGAGATTTGCAATTTCACAACAACGCTCCAATTTTTAAGTTCCGACGATTTTCTGCGAACCCGGTACCCTGCTAGCGAGCAATCTGGTGGAGTTCGCTTGTTTATGAATTGGTCAGAGGCCGCTTATCGGCAGCGGAAGAGTGGTCTGGCTCGCGTATGGAGTTTCGTTAAACGCAACAAAACTACCGCTTTTATTTAAGTTTAGCGGAAAGAGTCAACGACGTGGCGTCCAAACAGATTCCTCGCTGAACATCCCGGAAGATGTGGTGAAATCGCCTTCCGTGACCAGCAAAAGCTTTTTGCCCGCAGGACGGTGGCCTCGTACCATCGAGCCCATGAAACACATATCTGCGATCGCACTCGCGGCTCTCGTCGCCACAGGCTGCAACACTCTCATGGAAGCCGCCTCGCCCAACGACACGACATTAGGCTACCGAAAAGAAACGAACTCGAGCGGAGAGACCGTCTACCGCCGCGAGCGGTACGTCGCCCCACGCTATGAGCCGGAACCGACACCTGTGCCGGCGCCGGTTGTGATCGTGGATCCGCAACCGGTCTATCGCCAAGACAACAATCTCGTTGAGCGCCGGGCAGCACCGATTCAACTCGCGGATGCACCCTCGACAAGTTCGAGCCCGAGTCTCGAGAACGACGGCACGTGGGCCTTCGGCGGAGAACTCAGTAGTGATTCGAAGCGCACGCACTTCGGTATCGATGTCTTCAAGAAATTCGACTGGCTCGAAGCACGGGCTGGCGTTTCGCTCTTCCGGGCCGACAAAGACATGTACGCGGGATTTGATGCGGGCCTTCGGCCGATGATCGATATCTTCGACGGGCTCACGGTCTTCGGCGGAATCGGCCTCTACGGCGGCGACACGAAACGATGTTCGTACGCAGGTAACGTCGAGTCGTGTGAAAAACGATTCTTGTACGCCGGCTTCGTCGAAGGCGGCGTGTACATTTTCAAAAACGTTTCGGTCTTCGCGCGAAGCTACAACATCGAAGAGGCCGGAAAGAAAATTCCCTCCGACACCTTCTTCGGCATTGGCCTTCGCACCGCTTACTGAACTTCGAGATCGAATCCGGCGTTCGGATACGGTTCGTTCTTAAGAGTGAAGTGCCACCACTCTTTTTCGTAATTCATGAAGCCGCGTTTCTCCATCGCGGCTTTTAGGATCTCACGATTGGTTTTCGCGGCACCCGTCGCGTTTGCGGTATTCGCGTTCTCGCTGAAGCAGTCGAAGGTCGTTCCCATATCGAGTTGGTTTTTCGCCAAAGGCTTTCGGCAATCGGGAGTCGCATCACTGTAAGGTCCTTTGGCTTTCAGGGGCACGAGCGTAAGATCGATCGTGCTTCCTCGGGAGTGCCCTGATTTTGAAGCAATGTAACCGCGTTCGAAGAGTTTGGTTTTCTCCTCTTCAGGATACTGCTTCGATTTCATTTTTTGATCGGGCCCTTTCGCCCAGGCGGCGAAATCGGTCACCGCCCGCTGAGGGCGATAGCAGTCAAAGGCCAACAGCGAGTGGCCTTGAGCCGCCACATCTTTCTGGACGAGCGCTAAAGCTTTGGCTGCTTCGCGCGTGAGATAGCACCGGTTCGCTCGGTAACCTTCGATCGGCCGGCCAACGAAGTTATCGTCGGTAAAATAGCGGGCTTCGACACGAAGAGAAGGCTCCACAGTTTGCGCGTCAACGAGACCGAACACATCGCGCGCAACGGCTTGCGGATTCATCAGGCTTTGCAGAATTCGATTGATACGAATTTGCGGTTTTCGGCCCTCGATCTCGCCCACGAGTTTTCCGAGCTTGAAGTCGCGAAGATCTGAGCCTTCATACACTTTTCCGCGGAGATCGAGTTTCGTCTTCTTGATATCGCTCATGCAGTAAAACTGATCGGGCGTAAAGAGGAGGGGCTTTCGACCCGAAAGCACTTTCGGATCGTCGACCTCAAACGTCAAAAGCGTTTGGTAGTTTTGCGGAGCTTGATCGTAGAGATGGGCGGCGGTGACGGTCTTTCCGTTCACTGCGAGAATAAGCCATGCGTGTTTGGTTTTCGGAGGACGATATCCTTTGAGATAATAATCGGCCGGGCACGTTTCGCCATTTGTCTCTTGGACTTTCTCGTACGACGAATGCGTGCGTGCGGTTTCAGGCGATTCATCGTGTGTGAGAGGCGCATCGGAGAGATTCGAAACGCCCGGATGCTCTTTCAAATATTTCCGGAAAGATGCCTGCTCGAGATAACTCGGAAGATATCGGTAAACCAGAATCTCAACATCGGCGCGGTTGATCACGAGCGGCGGCTCTTTCGGAACGATCGATTTTTTAATTTCAAAAGCTCCTTCGAAATCGGCATTCTGCTGCCACGTCGCGCGAATCGGGAAGAGACGGTCGAAGGCGTCTTTCGAAGACGTTCCTCCGCTAAAGATTTTTGGCAGATCGTGAAGGCAGAAGAACGTGCGGTCGACTTGTTTGCCGGACTCATCGAAGTAAATTGTCGTCACCGCAGGCAAACCGACTTTGCTGCTTTTTAAAAGCTTTCGGTAGGTCGACATGGCTTCTGGCTTCACGTGCACGCGCAAAATGAATTGGTAAGTGTGCGGAGGCGTGCCGGATCGGTGATCGAGTAGCAAATGCTCCGGACCATCTTCGCCGAGCACGATAAACGAGTGCGAGCCGAGTCGCGCGATGTCGCCGGGAAACATGTAATTTCCACCGCAGTTTTCTTGACCTTCGACATGCGTGCCATCGTGGTTGTGAGCATCATCAAGGGCGTAGTCTTGAGCGCGCGCGAGTAACGTTGAGATGAGGAGAGGGATGATCATTTCTTAAGTCCTCGCTGAGGAAGTTTGGCGTTATAAGTCGGAGCAGGCGGAGGGAGGCCGCTAACGGGTGACGGGTGTCCGTCGAGTCTCATGTTAAAAAGGAAATAGGTCGGCACACAGAAGCCGACTCCACGGTCCCGCGCGGCCGCGATCTTCGCACCGTTGATCTTGTCAGGAGTGGAGTCGTTGATGAGCTTGCCGTTTTTCTTTCTGACGTAATCGGCTTTCGAGATCTTTTGGTAATCCGGGAATTTTTGGCAAATGTAATCTTCGCGGCACGTGCGATCGGAGGAGCAGGTATCGAGCATCGAGCGAGCAACCTTCGTTTCTAAGCAGGCGCCGGAATCGCCACTCGCCGCGCACATGTCGAATCCTTGTCCGCCTTGATTGGCACACACTTCGGTTGTGTCGCGAGTGATATCGACATTGAAGTTTTCCTCGTCGAGAGTGCAGCGGCGACTCATGCGACCAAGAGGGGCCCCGCTCGATGGCAAGACGCACGAGTAGGTGCCGCGATCTTTGAGCACCGGACCGGTCAGTTTCCATTTATCGGTGAAAGCGTGCAAAGAATCGAGGTGAGTGTCGGTGAGATCGCCCATCCAACAGACAGAGCCCGCGGTGGGTTTCGCGGCGACGCACTCACCGAGACGTGCGCTTGAACCACTGACGGTTTTTCGGCAGTCGCAAGCCGGCTGACCGTAGAAGGTGGGCTGCGCAAAGCAAAGAGCGCCGACTTTCAACTTATCGAATGAAGGGGCGCCGGTCGATGTCCACTTTGCCGACGAGAAAGTTGAATGCGGACGAAATGGATTTCCGGCGCGGCCGGCCGCGACGTCGCGCGTGTACTGCTCACGCCGAGAGATTTCGGCGAGCGCGTGGGGAGAGAGTGCGACTTCCTGGCGATTAAACGGATGCGAAAAGTCAGGATCGGCCGCGCCTAACATGTGAAAGCCGGCGGTCCCGCCCGACTGGTGACAGCCCATGCAGCTCAAGTTATCGAGACGCTCAAAAAGGGCTTCCTGCGATCTGATGTACGTGAGTTTTGAAATATCGATTTCGCGCAAAAGATCGCGATGTTTTTCGAAGAGTTCGGTGAACGGGCGGTTCACGCTGCGCGCGCGGCCGAGGGTGGACCACGAGATCGAAAGTTTTGCGAGATACTTCTCCGGGAGATTCAAAATGCCGCGATCGAGATCGAGGAGGCCGGCCTTCAAATCTGACACTAAGTTCTTCAGCAAAGCCGGATTTTTTTCGAACGCCGCAAGATCGGGCGTGTTCTCAAGCGCGACAGGCGTTAAGCGGTCGCCAAATCGACGAAAGATCCGCTGCATGTACATCGCCTGACCGCCGAAATCTTTCATGTAATTCGACGTGAAACGAACCGACTGAAAGTTCGTTTCAAGCTGTCGAAACGAGAGATCTTTCAAAGCGGCTTTCGTAAAAGGCGACATCCAGGCTTTCGCGAATTCGGCGCACGACGCTTTCTTCGGATACTGCTCGACGACGTTGACGAAGAAGGGGAGCGATGAGCTCGACGTCTTCGATTTGTAACTCAAGCGGTAGATGAACCGCACTTCGCCGCACGAATCGCGGGTGATGTCGACGCGATCGAGGCGGTTCACGACCGCTACAAGTTTCAACGCTCCGTATTCAGAGCTCAGCCAGCGCGGATCAAAGTGGCGCGGCTCATCGCCGTCTCGCTCGACGAGGTAGGGATAAGCCGAGTTGTTCGCGGGCGTCGTTATCTTATACTCGTGCGACTGGTCGTTGAAGCCGCGAAGTTTGCTAACTAAATCCGGAATGTCGCCAGACCCCGAGACGAGCTGATCGTTTTTATCGTGAGTGAGGTTTGAACCGATGACTTGCATGACGTCACGCCAACCGGCGCTCTTTTTCGTCAGGTCTGAGGTCTTCGTTAGCGATCCATCACCGAGCAGATCGCCCAGGCTGAAGCCATGAGATTCGAGATCGTGAAGGGTGGCTGGATCCAGGACGTTGACGACAGGATCGGCCGCAAAAACTGCGAGCGAGAGCAGAAGAATTTGAAACATGGGACAAGGTTAGCGAGGGAGGCCCACCAGAGGCAACGACGAGATCCTTAAGTTAGATTTGAGCGTAGAGCGCATAACCCAACAGGTAGCACCACAATAAACCAAAAAATATGAATTTTGCGCGTCTCACAAAGCCCGATTCGGCGTCTTTGGATTATGAATTAATAGTCAAATCTGAATGTCGTGCAATCTTGATTTACAAGCGCCGAACCAACGCGGCGGCATAGAAACCGTCGTAGCCGTTATGACCCGGGCTAAACTTTTTTTCCGCGACTAACTCCCAGGCAGTACCACTCTCCGCCAAAAAACGCGCGACCTGCTTTTCATTCTCTGATGGAAGACATGAACAAGTGGCGTAGACGAGCGTGCCACCTACTTTGGTCATCTGAGAATAACCAGCTAGAATTTCGGCTTGTAGCAAATGGAGACGCTCGATCTCTTCCGGCTGGATCTTCCATTTCTTATCGGGATTGCGCCGAAGAACTCCTAGACCCGTGCAAGGCACATCAAGGAGAACTCGGTCAGCGGTCTTCTCTAGGCGCTTGATCGTCTTCATTGAATCAATCACGCGCACTTCTGCGATATCAACGCCCGCACGCGTGCAGCGCTCGCGGAGAGACTGCAGTTTGCGCTCGCTGACATCCATCGAGATGATCTTGCCCTTGTTTTTCATGAGAGCGGCGAGGTGAAGCGTTTTTCCTCCTCCGCCTGCACACGCGTCAATCACGCGGTCGCCTGGTTTTGCTTGCGTGAGAGGGGCCACTTGTTGCGAAGCGCCGTCTTGAATCTCGAAGAGGCCTGCTTTGAACGCATTGGTCGAGAAGATGTTGCGACGCTCGTCTAAAATCACGCCGTCCTCAGTCTCAGGCGCGGCATGCGCCGAGATCTCTTCGCGTGCAAGAGCCTTGATCAAATCTTCGCGCGAGCCTTTCAAGCGATTCGCGCGCATGCAAACTGGAGCTTGTTCATTCAATGCGTGAAGCATTGAATCCCACTCTGGTCCGATTTCCCGAAGACCGAGTTCGTAGAGCCAGTCGGGAACAGACTCGGCGACGGCTACGCTAGCAGCCCGAGCACGCTCCGCACCTTCAAGAATTTTTGCGGGCTTTAGAGATTGAAACTCCGGCCACGAAGGAAGAGTCGAGCCTTTCAAGATCATCCACGCGCCGATGAGTCTTAAGAGATCGTCGTGTTCGAGTGACGGCTCGTTGAATCCGCAAGCGGTCCAGAGAAAACGCCACGAGCGAATGATGTCGTAAGTGGTTTCGGCGATGAAGCGGCGATCGCGTGCGCCCAGTTTGCGGTTCTTTTTAAAAAGCCGCTCGATGACTTTGTCAGCTTGGTACCCACCACCGAACGTATCTTGAAGGGCAATAACGACTTGTTCGGCGATCGGGCGGTGAAGCATGTGGGAGATACCTTAGAAAGTGAAAACGGGACCGACGGCGACGAATGTGCCGTTGAATTGGCCATCGCTCAAGAGGAAGAGCGAGTTTTTAATTCCGGCTTCGAGAAAGAAGCCGGTGTTGCCGACAACTTCGAAAAAGCGTGCGCCGAGAACGAGCGTGTAATCGAATGCTAGAGCCGACTCACCCGAAATTTGCTTCGTGAAAATGCCGAGGCCGAGGCCTGCGCCGAGGTAGAGCGGGAAGCGCGAGCTGGCATCCGGGAACGTCACGATCGGGGAGAACGAAAGTTTTCCGGCCGTACCATCGCGGAGTCCGAAGGCCGAGTAATCGAGGCGGAGAGCGAGGTCCATGGAGTTCACCCATTCGCCGATACGATAGGTAACGCCAACTGTTGCATCTCCGACATCGGTTTGATTATCGGGCGAACCCCAGCGGTAAGCGTTGTCGCTGACGTATCCGCCCAAGTGAACGGCGAGGTAGTGATCGCCGGGCGCCATTTGCGCCCCGACATCGCGATTGGCCCGTTCTTTTACATCAGGGGTCATGTATTTCTCGGCCGCGCGGCGACCGACCGTCGAACCTTTCTGAGGGCCTTTTTTCGGCGTAGAGACTTCGACGGTTTCGTTACCGGAGTCGCTCATTTCGATCGGGCCACCTTGGGCATGTGCCGCAGTGGTTGCCAAGGCGGTGAGGAGGAAAATCAAGGCTGTTTTCATAGGGTTCTCCCGTTTCCGAAAGTTTAGAACGAGGGGTTCGGTTGACGCAAGGCACATTCTCCCCTAGTGTCTGCGCGGATGCGTTGCCCTACCTGTGGACATTTGGAAGATCGCGTTCTCGATACGCGCGTCGGTCGGGAAGGTGACTCCATTCGCCGTCGTCGTGAATGCCTCAGCTGTCACAGCCGGTTCACGACCATGGAGACTCTTTCGCAGGTGTACCCTTACATCATCAAAAAGGATGGCCGCCATGAGCCTTTCGCCCGCGAAAAAGTCCTCAAAGGGATTCAAGCCGCTTGTCAAAAGCGCCCTGTCTCTCTTGCTCAAATGGAGCAAATCGTGGATCGAGTCGCGAAGTGGGTGCTGTCAAGGCCCGAGCGCGAAGTAACGTCCGAAGCGGTCGGCCAGAAAGTCGTCAAAGAACTGCGCTTGATCGACGACGTGGCTTACGTGCGCTTTGCCTCCGTTTACCAAACATTTAAAGACATAAACGAGTTCGTCACGCGCTTAGGTGACCCCGAAACATCGGCGGCCGATGCCGACGGAGATTCGCCCGACGGCCAACTCGAGATTCAGAAAGACTTGGATAAGAAATGAACTCAGGATTACGTCGTCGCTCGCGCGAACTTGCTCTGCAACTTTTGTTTCAAACTGAATTCTTGCCGGGCGGATTCGATCCGGCCCACGCGCGCGATATGTTTCGCCGTTTCGCAAAAGATTTCGAAGTCGATCAAGAGACGTCAGAGTACGGCGGCTCGCTCTTCATGGGCGTCGCCTCTCGCTTGAAAGAAATCGACGGCATCATCCAGTCGCGCAGCGCTCATTGGAAAACATCGCGCATGGGTTTGGTCGATCTCTCGGTCATGCGCATTGCGGTTTTCGAGATGAAGTTCATGGAGCCGTCGATCCCGCCGTCAGTCGCGATCAACGAAGCCGTTGAAATTGCGAAAACATACGGTTCGACCGAATCGTCATCGTTCGTAAACGGCATTCTCGATCAAGTCGCGCGCGCGTAAGTCGCGGCGACGAGCGCCTGGGCCGCGGCCTTGGCGCTCTCTGGCTCCTCGGAAAAATCAATCTCCTCGAAAAAGCGCGTGAGTCTTTTCACCTTGTTGATCTGGAGCGCCTCTTGGTTGAGGGCTTCAAGGTGAGCCAAGAAAAGAAGGCCGTACCCCTGTTGAATGCGGGGGATAGTGTCGAGCTTCCAGTGCGTTCGTGCAAATTCAAAGTACGCGGGCAAAAAGCGTTCGAGATGCGTCGTTGACGCTTTCGCGAGAACGTCTCCCACAAAATTCAAGCCTGCTGCTTTCAAAGCCCTGACTAAATAGCCCGGATAAAACGGCGTCTCATCTTTCTTGACGCCCAGGTAGCTGGCGACGTCCTCGTCCAGTTTTCGAATCTCGTCTTTTTCGAGAATCGATTTTAAAGAGAGTTGATTCAGCTCGATGCGCTCGCCTTCGAAATCAGCGGTGCGCAGTTTCGTTTCGTAGCGTTTCAGATCGATGCGTACGGAGGCAAATTCGCGATCCGCGATTTCGAGCAGCCCCGCGATCTGACTGAACCGCCGACGGAATTCGCGCGGGAGCTGCTCGCCAGCTTTGTAGCCGATATCATGTTCGATCTCGGCCCATGTGTGTTGCAAGATCGTGCGGATTTGAATTTCGAAGCGGAATTTTCCGCCGACTTGAGAGCTTCGGCAGACGTAATGAAGCGAGCGGTATCCGAATTTCGAAGAGTCATCTTGGTGGAGTTTGTTAACGGAGTTCGCGAAGTCGACGTCATAATGCGACTCGATCAATCGAGCGACTTCATCGATCAAATCTTCAGAGTAGGTGATAATCCGAAAGGCGATGAGATCAGTTACATCGAGAACGTCGCGGTACTCGCGATCGGGCCGGGCGAGTTTCTTTGCGAGGCTCTCGCGAGATTTTACGCGCGAAGTGATCGAGTGAATCATGAGTCGCGAGTCATCTAGAATCCGCCGGAGGCCCGATTCGAAGTCGTGCGCCAGTGCCGGGAGATGGGGAGCGAGATCGCGATCGTAGGACTCAAGAAGCTCTAATTTCATTCTGGAGAACGTCTTAGCACGAGCGGAGACCGAACCGCTTTGAATTTCGGTGAGCGCATCGTCTAAACCTTTGACGGTTCGAATTTTCAATCGGTCGGTCGCTTCAATCGTATGCGTTTAGGCTGACGCCTAAGGCTTGCACGAGGCCCCAGTCATGAAATTGATCGCGTTTTTAGGTCTGTTGGCGGTGGCGTCGATTGCGCTCGGGCGCGAATCGTACTTATTCGGTCGGTCGGCTGACGAAGCCTTCGGGAATTTTTGGCGCACAAACAACCCCGCTTACACCAACGAGGCCGCGACAGCGATGAGAAACGGTTGGCGCCCTTTAAAAACCACGCTCGGAGCGGAACGACCGACTCCTCTCAAGATCTACATCAAAGATGCGGCAATTGATTCGCAAGTCACGCGTGCCTATGTCGAGGCGTTAGCGAGTGAAAAAGGGCATCTCATGAGCCTCTACCGACTCTCGAACGTCGAATACAACCAGCTTGCGGCGATCGCGTTCGGTATTCTTGGTCGCGAAACGAAGTTTGGAACCAGTATCAAGTATCTCTGGAAAGAGACCAATCAATCAGAGATCTGGCAATTCAAGCTGGCAAAGAAAAAACTCCGCGATTCCGTGAAGGCTGTCGAGACGCGTGATGCTTCAAAATTTTTCGCCTGGAAGACATGGAAAGTCGCGCCGAACTCTCGCGGCCTGACACAGATTAAAGCGGTCCCAGAGACGATCGAGCAAGATTACTGTATCAATGAAGAGAACCTGAATGATCCGCGAATGACGGCGGTCGCGACGGTCGGATTTCTGGCGGAGAGTTTGAAGATCCTGAAAAACCGCGTGCGGAATCGCGAGCTCATGTACATCAACGACGCCAACCTTTTCGACTATGTTCTCTACGTTTACTTTGGATCGATGCGCCAACTCGTAAATCCGATCCTCGATTACAAGACGGCGAGCATCATCAACGAAGTCGCTACTCCAGCGCGCAATCTCTACATCCAGACTGTGCGCCGCCACATGCAGGCGTTGGCGCTTTTCGAACTCCCCGGCGCGAATCTGGTGCGTCAGTCCGAATACGCTTGCCGGAATTAAGCGAGCGTCTAACAATATCCGGATGCAGGATCGCGACGCGTTGACCGCGCTCTCTCCGGGCGCGCACCTCTGGCTCATCCCCTCAATCGAAATTTCGGCGTGGTCGCGCCGCATCGACTGGTATTTGGGATTCCAGATTCGCCGCGCTTTGCCGCATCGAAGATTTGAGTTTGGGCCCGATATGCGCCAACTCCTAGAAGCGTTCGAAGAACCCATTCCGAAAATATCGAGAACTGAAAACTTGCCTCTGATGGTGGCGTCGATGTCGTTATTGCCGAATCACCAGACGGTCGTCATTCCGCCGAGTGACGACTGGATCGCCACCTGCCATCGAGTTTGGAAAGGTCTCGATGAACCCGCGACCCGCGTTTTCTTACCTCCCGGTCTCACTCTCCAGGAGTTCGAAAAGAAGTGGCCGTCCGACGTCGACCACGGGTCGATTGAGGTCGTTTCGGCCTTGTAATTTTCAATCGCAACGCCCTATGCTTTAGGCCGGGGCTTGGATTCGAGCTCCAGGGGTGCAAATGGATTTGAGCCGCTGGTCAGTCAAAAGGTTTGGTAAAAATCTCGGTCAGGCGTTGAATAAGGCGCTCGATTCCGATCTCCCGGGTCGTGAAGACGAAGTTCGCACGGCCTTTGAAATCTCTGAATCAACCGAAGACCTAGATCGCGATCTCGCGCTTGTGCGCCCCGGCAGTTCTCCTGAAAAAGTTTTGAATGCGTTTATGCCTTATTTCGAAGGCGGTGTGTGCCTGCGCGTTTCAGGAGAACGCACTTTCATGACATCGCTTTTTCTCTTCGGACAAACGTTCACGCCCGCCGAAGCGCACGGAACACCGGTCGACTTCGGGCTCCGCGGCGTCGAGATGTCTCGAGTTTACAAGATGGCGCTCAAACCGATTCTGAAGTCATTGAACCTCGGTGATTTCTCCAGACTCGACGGCGCGCAGGCATTTGCGTTTGCGGTCAATGCCGACACGATCTTTATCTTGTTCGATCATCGCCCTCACCCTTGGCAGGTTTTTGCCATCGAGAATGCCTACTTGAGCGCCCGCGATACCTTTGCGCGTCTCGGAGATCTGCGAGTGACAAGAGGCCTTTTCAAGTGAGCGACGCGCCAGCGCCGGAATCTAAGCGAGGTCTCATCTACCTGCTCTCTGATGGAACAGGGGAGACGGCTGCGACAATGACTCGCGCGGCGTTGGTTCAATACGACCAAATGGAAATTCAACTCGTGCGTTACAAGAACGTGCGTACTGAGGCGCAGATCGAGGGCGCCGTGAACGAAGCTTTCGAGCGCGGAGGGCTCATTGTCCATACGGTCGTCTCTCCCAGCATGCGCTCGAAGATCACCGAGCTTGCGGCGTCAAAAGGCTTGATCAGTGTCGATCTGCTGGGCCCTTTGTTAAACTCGCTCGATCGCTACTTTGGTGTTCATTCAGACGGGCAGGCGGGGCTTTTAAGAACGGTTGACGATCGCTACTTCAAGCGCATTGAAGCGATCGAATACACGGTCAAGCACGACGACGGGAAAACGGTTTCGGACCTCGATCAGGCCGACATCATCCTAGTCGGCATTTCAAGGACGTCGAAAACGCCGCTCTCGATTTTTCTTTCACACAAAGGCTGGAAAGTCGCGAATGTTCCGCTCGTGATGGAATCACCGCTGCCCGAAGAATTGTTCAAAGTCGATCAGCGAAAGATTGTGGGCCTCATCATCGACACCGATTCTCTCCAGCGCATTCGCCGCAACCGCCTTGAGAAATTCGGGACGGACCCGGGCGGGGAGTACGCATCGCAATCGTACATCCAACGAGAGATCTCGTACGCGCAAGAAATCTTCAAGAAGAACAAACGCTGGCCCGTCTTCAACGTCACCGAACGTGCTTTAGAAGAAACCGCGGCCGAGATCACCCGCATCGTCGCGGCCCGCATGGGCCTGCCCGACAAGTATCTGTTCTGACGGTACCACCTTCCCGGGCGAAACGCGCCGCGTTTCGCCCGGGAAGGTGGTACCGTCAGAACGAGCCGATCGAGAAGTGGAACGCCCACGATTTTTCCATGACCGGATCTTGGCCAGGGACGTTCGGTTTCGATTGGCGCGGATCGAGTTTCCAGCCGACTTCGAGATTCAGTGGTCCGACCGGGGTGGCGATGCGAAGACCAGCTCCGACGGTATCACGGTAAGGATCTTCGATGTTGAGCCCAGGC
>CAJYIL010000259.1 GCA_913774795.1 Pseudobdellovibrionaceae bacterium | reverse complement strand
TCAAATACATTTTCACTTGTCCGTCGACTTGGTCGGCCAGTGCCGCGCTCGCAAGCATCGAAAGTCCGAGCCCGAAAGCCGCCGCGAATGCGAATGAGCGTTTTGCGTTTTTCATTTGAGTATCTCCTTCCATGCCAGACAGCATTGCTTAAGTTGTGCCAAGCGATCTGAGGCCAGAAGTCTCTCAAAACCCGAGTTTTGGATACGCGAATGTCGGGGTTTCCGACACGGGTGTCGGGCTCTCCGACAAACTCGTGAAACGCGATGAAATTCCGGCGACAACTTCTGTCTCGACTCGCGAAGATCCACGCTTTGAGTATTAATACCAGCAGTGGAGGTTGCCGGTGGTCCGGGGCAAAACGCCTTTAGTGATTTTGAGCGTCGTTGCTGTCGTCGGCATTGCGCTAGGCGCCTGGCTTTTGATCGCAAACCTGGCGTCCCTCTCCTGCCGTACGACGGTGAAAACCGCGAGCGCGAACACGCAAGCTGCATGCAATGAAGTGTCGCGCAAATTTGTGATGGCCCAAGCCGACCAGACCTTTTCCCCAGACAAGCAAACCGCGTTTCAGTCAGCGCTTCTCGAAATCGTACTCGATCACTACGAAGGCGTTGAGGGCGGCTTTTGGTCGGCCGATCAAGGCTTCTCCGCCTACGCCTTCCCGACTTACGAAGGCTCCGGTAAAAAGACCGATTTCCCGACCGCTGAGCGCTCGTCGATCGAAAAAACAATTCAACAGTCGCAGTTCCGGATGCGTCTTTGGAGCGATACGCTCGAGGGTCGACGTGAAGCTGTGGTGAGAACCGCCTGCCCCGTTCACCGGGGCGTTTCGGTTTGGATGATGGAGCGCGCTCCCCTTCTGGAGGATAGCCGATTCACCGAAGCGAAGCAGAAATTGACTCTCTTATTCGCCGGCCTCTCGACGAGCGTTCTCATGCTGCTCGGCTTCGGATGGCTGGCAAGCCTAAAAGTGTCGCGTCGTTTCGGCAATCTTCAGCGGGAGCTCGGTGACGAAAAAGAAATTTCAGCGCGTAACGACCGCCTTAAAATGGTCGGAGAAATGAGCGCCGGCCTCGCCCACGACTTGCGTGAGCCGATCGGCGCACTTCGGCTGGGGCTCGAAAACGCCAAGGTCGATCCCGCTAACCGCGCGGCTCGTGCTCTACCGCTCGCCATCGAACAGGTGGACCGACTCGATCGCTTCGTCGAAATGATGCTCGCTTTCACTCGTCCGTTCCGGTTAAAGCTCGAGAGTGTTGACATCGGCGTGTGGCTGGAGACCGGCTTCACCACCGTGAAGTCGAGAGCTCGCGACAAACAAATCCACCTCGAAACGCGTTCTGCCGTTAAAACATGGACGTTCGATCCTTTCCAACTGGCGAGGGCGATCACGAATCTGCTCGAGAACGCGGTCCACTTCACTCCTTCTGGTGGATTGATCAAACTTGAGATCAATGAGCAACAGTCCCGGCTGGTCATTGAAATTTCCGACACGGGACCCGGGCCCTCCGATGAAGCGAAGAAAGCGTTATTCCGAACCTCGAAATCGGAGCGCATCGGCGGGACCGGCCTCGGCCTTCTTCTCGCAAAAGAGATTGTTGAACTTCATGGCGGTTCGATCGAATTGATAGAAAGGCCAAAGACGTTGTTTAAGATGGTGATTCCATGAAGACGATTCTTCTGATCGACGATGATGGTTCGTTTCGTGAGGTGATGTCGGAGACACTTTCCGACTTCGGCTTCGCCAGCCGGCAAGCCTCGAGCGTACAAGAAGCCGTTCACATGCTAGCGCCCCTTCGCTTTCACGCCATCTTCATCGATTACAAAATGCCGGGTCTAAATGGAATCGAAGGACTTCCTCTTCTTCGAGAGAAGGCGCCCGACACTCCGATCATCATGATGACCTCATTTGCTGATGCGAATAAAACACTTGAAGCGATTTCAGGTGGAGCATTCGACTATCTAACGAAGCCCGTGACTCGTGATCAAATCCGCAAAGTTCTCGATCAACTGCCTGAGCGAGAGTTGCATTCACTTGCGCACGAGTCCGCGCCCGAAGGCGCTTTCATCAGTGAGAGCGCCGTCATGCGCGAAGTCGTGAAACGAGTTGCGCGCGTCGCGAAGAGCGATCTCTCAATTTTGATTCAAGGCGAAACCGGAACAGGTAAAGAATTGATCGCCCAACTCATCCACGACTTCAGCTTGCGCAAAGGCGGCCCGTTTGTCGCTCTAAACTGCGCGGCGATTCCCGAAGACCTACTCGAGAGCGAGCTCTTCGGGCACGTCAAAGGATCGTTTACGGGCGCCGTCAACGACCGAGAAGGGGCTTTCGCGAGAGCACGCGGTGGAACTCTATTCCTTGATGAGATCGGAGATCTCGATCTCTCGCTGCAAGCCAAACTTCTTCGGGTGCTCCAAGAACGTGAGGTCACGCCTGTCGGGTCTTCGAAGACCATTCACGTCGACACGCGGTTTGTCTCAGCGACTCATCAAGACTTAAACGAGCGCGTTCGCGCGGGGCAGTTTCGTCAAGACCTCTACTACCGACTCAACGCCGCCGAGATCTCTTTGCCGCCGCTGCGCGATCGCGGGAATGACATTCGACTCCTGGCAAGTGCGTTTCTGCTCGCGTTTCCTGGCAAACGACTGGACGAAACCGCGCTCGCTAAACTTGAATCGTATGAATGGCCAGGCAATATCCGCGAACTCAAAAACGTCATCGAGTCGAGCGCACTCCTCACTCCCGGGTCCCTCATCTTAGAAAAAGATCTCAATCTTCGCGCGACGAATGTGCCTGTGACCGAAACTTTGGCCGCTGAACCCGCCACTCAGGAAGTCGCGGATCTGCCCCTACCCGCGGCGGTTGACCGGCTTGAACAGCAGATGCTGATCGATGCGCTCAAGCGCGCAGGCCAAAATCGAAGCGAGGCCGCCAAGATTCTTGGCATTCCGCGCCAGGCTCTCTACGTAAAACTTAAGCAGTACGGGCTCATGGACCGTTAGATCAGGATGTAATTTAACATCACGTTGAGGATCGAGAGCACAATAGCGCCGGCAATCGCTGAAAACCACGATCTCAGCTCGAAGCCTGGCATGACGGCCGCCGTGATCTTCAAGATGATTGCGTTGACCACGAAAAGAAAAAGCCCAAGCGTAATCACGGTCAGCGGCAATGTCAGGAAAACGAGAATCCACCACAAAAGAAACGTCATGACCGCAATGACGATGGCCGTGAGAACCGCGGTGAAGAAGCCGCGGATCTCAAAGCCCGGGACAATCTTCGACGTAAGAAGAACCGCTAGGCCAGAGATGATGGAACGGAGAATGAAATGGTCTTGCATGGTCGAGGCCGACTCCTTTACGGCACGAATGAAACGAAAAAGTAGGTGACGAGAATCACGGCGTGGACCGCGCCCTGAAGCAGCGTTGATTTGCCCGAGCCCAGGGTGATTGAGCTCACCACGAACGTCAGAGCGAGAAAGAGGAGATCCTTCGGGCCCACGCCGAGCGAAAGCGAACGCTGATCATAAAGCGCAAAAGCGATCACCGCCGGAACCGTCAACGCAATCGAAGCGATGCCTGAACCCAACGCGAGATTCAGGCTCGTTTGCAGACGGTTCGCGCGAGCTGCATTCACGGCGGCCCAAGTCTCGGGAAGAAGAACGATCGTCGCGATGATCAAACCCACCGTCGTTTTCGGCGCATTCAGCGTCAGGATCACTTCCTCGATGAGGGGTGAGATCGACTTCGCCAAACCAATGACCGCCGTAAGCGCGAGCGCCAATGAGGCAAAGCTCATCCAGGCCTCCGGCTTTGAAACTTCAATCTGAGATTTGGACGCGACCGATTCGCTGCTCGGAACGGGCTCGAAATAGGACCTGTGGCTTCGCGTCTGGAAGAACACGAACAGCAGATAGAGCAAAACGCAGATGACCGCGAGAAAAATCATTTGGGAGGGATTGTAGGTCGGACCGCTCGTCGTCGTGGTGTAGTTCGGGAGAATGAAAACAAGCGCTGAGAGCGTTACCAAAACCACGAGCAGACTGTTTGAACCTTGCAGTTGAAACTCCTGCTCGCGAAACCGCAAACCACCCAAGATGAGACAAAGGCCAACGATGCCGTTGGTGATAATCATGACGGCTGCAAAGATCGTGTCGCGCGCCAGTGTCGCCGCTGAATCTGCCGAGGCGCCCTTCATGAGCGTTACGATCAGACCTACTTCAATCACCGTGACACACAAGGCGAGCACGAGTGTACCCAAACCCTCGCCGATCCGGTGAGCGATGTTCTCAGCATGATGTACAGCCGCGACGATCGCTGCACCAAGGGCCACGGCACTGAGAATGGACACAGGGAAACTCTCCGGGGCAGAAAACGTCAGGAGTAAGACGCCGAAAGCCGCGTAAGTCGTGAGGTGCCAGAAGTTAAAGAGAGATATCAACGCGACCATTTGAGAATTATCGCTCGAACGAGGCGTCCTGGCTCGTGAAATTGCGTTCAATTCTCATCGCCAGGACTCAAACACTTTTCAGCTTCGCGCGAATGCGCAAGCTCAAAAGTTCGGTTGCAGAATCGGAGGTGGTGTCGATCACCTCGCGCGAGAGAAGATTCAAAAAATCTTCGGGATCGATATTCAACGCATTGACGAGACCGAAGAGCAACTCCACCTCGAGACTTGAGGCCCCCGATTCGAAAGCCTCGAGTTTCGCGACCGGAACGTCGAGCAACTTTGCCAAATCCGCGAGCGAGGTTGAATTCTCAAGCCGCGTCGTTTTCAAAAGATCGCGAATGTGTTTCACAGGTCCAGAGACTAACCTGCTCGACCTAAATTCGACAACACTCGCAGTTTAGAAAACACATTTGCATCTTAAGTCATCCGCTCACTGAAGACTGCCGAATCAAAAGTGATGTACAAATCCTTTCGCTCGAATCCCAACTATTTGACACGTTATCACGCTCTCTCAGGCTTGTTTTGGTTACAGGCGAGCCTGCTTGCTTTGGCTTTTACCGACTTAAACCATTTGCTGTGGTTTCTCCCAAGCCTGCTGCTCCTCTCAAGCGTCGACGTCAGGCGCGTCGGATTAGGAGCGGGCGCGGCCATCATCGCTTGCTTCGTGACAACGCACGTAGTTTCGACGCTAGCCCTCGGGCTCGCTTTCGCTGTGCCGATCTGGGTCGTCTTCGCAACTTCGCTCCTTCACAACGCCGCGCACGCGAATTTCAAGCCTCGCTGGCTCAACCGCGTCATCGGCGAAGCCTTCGGACTTCTCCAGCTCGTCGGCTTCCCGGATTGGGTCGTCGTCCACATCATTCATCATGCTCATCCCGATGATCCTGAGCGCGATCCGCATCCGCCACGCGATCAAAGTTTTAAAAATTTTCTGCTCGGGATGAGAGCGTCGATTCTGAGAGTTCTTTTGAATGAGTACTTCAGGCTCCACGGCCAAAGTCCAAAAACCAAACGAGCCGTGATCGGACTCGCGGTCGGTTCTAAAATCGAACAACTCGCCAAAGTGACATTCATCTACGCTGTTGCTGGCCCACAGGTCTTTGCCTTTTTCTTTGCGCCGAGTATCGCCCTCAAGATGATTCACTACGCCTGGTTCAACTACGCGACTCATCTCCCTGAAAAGTCTTCGACCGAAATCGTGAATCGCTCGGAAGGCGTCTATCGGCTCGTCAACTTTGTTTCGTTCGGTCTTTACTTCCACCGGAACCATCACCTCAACGCGAAACTTTTTAATCCGTCTAAACTGCCCTCTGAGGCCGTCACCCAACACGGCGAGGAGGCGGCCTAGGCCGCAAGCTTTAGACTCGTCCGGCGCCGCCACTCGGCGCTAGAAATCGCGTAGATCTCGGCAGCCTCTTTCGCCATCGGGCCCCGAAGGGTTTTATCTTTGAGTTTCTGCTGATCAAATAAAATGAGATCAACTGCGACTCCATGCATTTCGAGTCCTTGAATGAGGGGCGCGGCATGCAGGTCGTAACAAAGCGTATGCATCCCGCGATTTACTCGCATCGTGCCCACCATCGCCGGCAACCGCGAGTTAAAGAAATGCTCGACTGCCAGCGCTGAGAGAAGCTGCTTCCCGTTGAACCCTTGCGTGCCGCGCCGAAAGCCGGAAGAGAGCGTAAAGTAGCTGCAGACAAGGACGTTCGGATAACGCTGCCCGAGTTCAATCATCGTCGCTTCGGGCCACGCAGCGAAGTACGAATCCTTTCGCCACATCGAGAGCCCCAGATCGACGTTCGAGAAGAACACCGAGCCGATGGGCTGATCGTTATGAAAGAGCACGCCCACCGATTGCTGACGAGTGAAATCATCACTTTTGAGATCCGTCGCTCCGTCAAGCTCTCCCAGCGCGGCGACCCACACCTCGTGCCACATCTGGTAGGATTTAAGGATCACGTCTTGCGCGAACGGATGAGGATCTCGTGGATTGAAAACGTAAAAACGAAGATTGTTTTGCATATCGACACATACGGTGCGCGCGCGTTTGCTCAGCACTTAAGTTTAAGCCGTTTGAATTTAACTCGTTGAGAACCCTCCAGAGACCGAAGAGGCGAAATCAACGAGGAGTCCGTTTTGAAACAGTCGTCGATCGAGAAACATTTTGAAACGAAGCTGGATGAGGCCGATCTTGAAATTCAGGCGTTCCCTTGGGAAGACCTCGACGCTTACTGTGCTTGGCTGGCGCAACAGTACTTCCTCGTGCGTCACAGCTCCCGACTCCTGGCACTTGCTATTTCGAAAATCGAAGACGGCAGGATTCGCAACGAGTACATCCAGCATTTACACGGCGAACACGATCACGATGTGCTTCTTCTGAACGATCTCAAATCTTTGGGCCGGTCGATCGGTGAATTTCGCGAACTGCCCTCGACCCGTTTACTTGTCCACAATCAATACTACTGGTTGAATCACGGCACCCACGACACGTTACTAGGCTACGCCCAATATCTCGAAGGCGTTTCGATCTTCATCGTCCCGAAAGTTGTCGAACGACTTGAAAAAGCCGGAGTGTCGGCGCTCTCTTTCTTGAAAGCACACTCAGAGAGTGACGAGCTTCATTATCCAGAGGGATTTGCGCGCATGCGCCGAAACGGCGTCGATACCGAGAACGTCGTCGTGCCGAATCTTGAAGAGTCGCATCTGATGTATACGAGAATGTTCAGCGAGATTCGTGAAACGCTCGCGCGCCAAGCTGCAAAAAGTGCGGCTTAAGTATCGAGCCGGCGAGCGGAGCAAGTGTGAAAGAACGCAACCACACGCCCGTTCTTGTCTTTCAGCGGAGAAACGTATTTCGGCGTGATCTCCGAAACATTGTGACGAGTCGAAAGACGTTCGCGAACCAAATGGGTGGGGATCGGCAGTCTGTATGTCGACTGCACTTCGCCCTTTAGGACTCTGACGAACTCGGCTGCGTAGGCCGCCTCGATCGCGAGGTCACGTTCGAAGAGCTCGTAAAACGGATATTTGGTGAGTTCTTCGAGCGTGTACGAGAAGTAGCGGAGTGCGTGAAAACTGCGAAACAGTTGTCGACCCTCGAGATCCCAGATCTCGATGATGTCTTCACGGTCGATTTTATCGAATATATCTGAACAGATGACGAGGCTGTTTTTCTTTACCGCATTCCAGGCGCTGCGCAGGTTGATATCGAAAACGTTCTCCGCGGGCCGAGCGGCGCCCGCCAGCACTTCGACGAGTTCGGTCAGACTTTCCCGTTCGGGGCTTCCTGGAGTAAAGACTTTCGGGTTCATCTAGATGGTCTTATCTATCCCTCCGCGCTCCTGGCAACCCTCAACTCAACTCGCTGAAAACTGTTCTGACGATTCCTGACCCCTCGAACGGAGTTCATAGGCGTGATTCTCGCAAACGATATCGAATCCCAGCGGATGAATTTTGCGCCGGAGATTGAAAAGGTGCACATCTAGCGTCTTCCGGTTGACCGTGACTCCGGCCCAAAGCCCTTCGAAAAGATCCTCGCGCGAAAGGGGCGCCTGGCGGACCAAGAAGAGGGCCAAAAGCCGGCGCTCTTTCAGCGTCAATCCCTTCACCGCTTGGCCTCCCAGACCAGTCGGCAGCAGGTCAACGCCGAGAAGACGTTCGAAAGTGAGGAGCACCTCGACCGGACGGAGCGGTTTCAAACACAATGCGGAGGCGCCCTTAGATAAACAGAATTTTACGAAATCGAGGTTATCATCCCGAGTCGCGACCACGACCGGAGTAGGCTGCAGGCGACGCAGTAGGAGCCCGACGTCGGCGCCCGAGGGGTCGATGACGATCAATCTCGGGCTGCCACCTACCGATGGCAGCCGCTCTAGGCTCTCAAAAGCGCGGAGTCGAAATCGGATCGAAAGAAACTGCGTGTAAAGATCGCAGCTCGGTTCGTCGTCCACGATCCAAACCTCATCGCTCGAAAGCTGCGCGGGCGGCGGATTTAATAGCATCTGCTAATTCTTAGGGCAGTTGCGGAGCTTGGGTAGACCTAACGCGGGCAATACGGACCTCGTCCCTATCTCCTAAGGCGCCCTAATTACAGGCAAACCCTCAAATAGTCTTTGCCCGCGAGACATTTTCTAGCTAAACCTTGAGACCTTGTCGTCATTGACACCCTCGTCGGGGAGTAGCGCAGTCTGGTAGCGCATCTGGTTTGGGACCAGAGGGTCGCAGGTTCGAATCCTGTCTCCCCGACCATTTTTTCTCTAAGCAACTGAAATAACTGCCGAAAATCAAGTTTAACGAAGGGCCACCAGTCGGCTGCTGGAATACCCCCGCATCTGTCTGCGCTTCCACTGGGCCCTCTTGCTATAAATAGATATTGTTTGCGCGATCAGTTGGGAGGCCCTCTCGCGTTAATGAACTCGAGTTGAGAAGCGTCTGGGCTGTTCTTGACCGTGACCCCTCATTGCATCCAGATGATTCATCATTTCGCGGAGGATTTTATGTTCAAGGCAGTCGCGTTACTCTCGGCAATTATTAGTCTCCTGGCGCCTCAGGCTCGCGCAGAGCTTGTCGATCATACTTTTGTAAAGACAACTCTCGAATCTCGATTTGCCCTGCTACACAAAGAAGTCGGAATGTCTCCAGACGCAATCCTATCGCGCGATTGCGACATCCGAGTCGTCGACGGCGATCCGATGGGTCTGCGGGACGAAGCTTCGATCGTCGTCACAAAGAACGGGGCTTCTCTTGAATTTCCGGTCTCACCGAAGAGCTCTTACGATTCTGTGCGCGGCGGGCTGATCGATCTCACAGCGACCTCGAAATCGGGCCTCGTGAAACACTCATCACTCCTAAAAATCTCAGATCGTCAGCTGATGTTGACTCGTCTTGCACTTTATCCGAACGACGCAGACGCCGAGCCGACCATTTCGATCAAGTGCCAATTCTAAGTGCGCCTCTGATAGACTCTATGCGGTAACGGAGCGCCCTCGTGGAGGCTCCGTGCGCACGTAAGCCGACAGCACCATCGCGAGAAGAACGTACGTGATAAAGACGTAATATCCCGTCTGAAGTGTTGTGCCGTTGGTCGTGAAAAACGTGACGTCCTTCGGAACGACGGCGTTCATTTTCCGAAACTGCGCATCGACGATGCCATTGAAGCCGATGTAGGCCATCATGATCGCGATGACCATGACGTCGGCCATAGACCACTTTCCGATTTTAAAAGCTAAGAATTGAACGACGCGATTCGAACGCGATTTTTCTCTGAAGAAGTAAAGAATCGATGCACCCATTTTAAGAATCGGCACGACGACCGAGAATGTAACGAGCAAGACGCCAACGCCCTTCATCTTGATATCCGCGTGCGAAATCATGAGCCAGAAGACATCGAGCACACTTTTCGATTGAAAGTAAAGAATCTGATTCTCGAAGGTCACTTTGTGACCGAGAAGAACAAAACTGAGTTCTTGAACCTTCGCTTCTAGATCGAGCATCGGAATAGAAACGCCAACTCCGAGCATCACGATCAAAGACAAAAACAGGCAGACGACGGAGACCGCAGTGCGATGCCGCCGGAAGCCGACCCACGCGAATAACAGAACCAATGCGCCAATCATGCCGTAACAACGCCACTCGAGGCTGGCTCGGCGGCTTTCGATCTCAGCGTGAAGTTTGGCGGTCGCCTCTTGTACCGATTCGGCCTTCGTCTCATCGAGAATTTTTTCGACCCGAGTCATGTTTTGCTCGGTAAATGATTGGCGAACGTAGGTGCGAACTTGCTTAGTTGCCATCTCTTTGACGAGCTTTTGGGTTTCAGGTTTGGTCATTTGATCAATGATCGCGTCGGCATACTTCGGGACACCTTTTTTGATGTCTTCGACGTTCACGACAAGATTGATAAGTGCTTGTTTTATCTTGCCGCCGAGGGAGCCCTTGTTTGACTCGCGCACTTGCTCATTGAGCCTGTCGATGACCGCCGTCAGCTGAGTCTCGATCGTCGACTTCAATTTGTCGGCGGTTTGTTTGAGATCTAATTTGCGAATTTCGGCGACGACGATGTCGGCAATTTGCTCTTTCCAGGCGTTGACGCTGAAAATACCGTACATGATGTGATTGATCTCGGCGATTCGCGATTTCGCGCGTTGATCGGCGAGTGAATCACGCACCACGGACGGCGCAAGACCCACGATCACGATGAAGAGAAGAATCGAAACAAGATTCGCGAAAAGCCTCATGTCGGCCGGATCATAGAGCGCGCGATGAAACGTGTGAAATCAAATCACCGTTTTTGGATAAATCCTCAAAGATCCCAGTCACCCGCCGACTCGGGCTGATAAACGATCGACTGAACACGTACTTTCCTCACTGGCTTTCTCGGCGGCATCCACTGAAAGCTAGCTCCCTGACGGAGACCCAAGAGGCCTGCCCCGAGAGGTGAGAGCACCGACACCCGGGAAAGCTTGGCATCCGCGTCGCGCGGATAAACGATCGTGATTTCGCGCTCTTTTTGGGTGTCTTCATCGAGGATTCTCACGCGTGAATTCATCGTAATCACATCAGACGGCACCCGCCTCTGCGGCACGATTTCGGCGTGACTCAGCTCACCGTTTAAGAGTTCGGGGTCTTCAGCGACGGCGTTTTCGACCGTTGACTTCAGTCGCTGGAGATCGAGATCCGTGATGATCGGCTTTGCACTTGAGAAATCGACGATTTCGAGGATTTGAACTTCGGTCGCGCCGGCCGACTTCGCACAGAGAAAAAGTTCATCTTTTTGCTCAGGCGTTAGCGAAGCTGGGCACGAGAACTGGACCTGTAGGGGCCCCCGCATCGAGTGGCGGAATCGATTGATGACGTTAAAAACTAGCGCCCTCCAAGAATCGGGAGTGAAGCGAATTTCTACGATCGGAGGCAGTTCAACAGTCGTGACTTCGAGCGAATTATCGATTCGAGTCTGTGACGTCGAAATTTCGATGTGAAGCTTGGCTGGATCCATTTTAACGACCGTCATGAGGGAGCCTCCTCGGTCACTCAAGTGTCGCCGATGCTCGACGCCTCGACAAGACCAGGCTCAAATGGAGACGGCTAAAACCGACCGAGTCTCACCGAGGCAATCGCACCGGGGAACTCACTAAGAGAGCCTCGACGAAGTCGAGCGTTTGCAGGCGCATACGCGTGGCAGCTTCATTCAGCAAACGCAAAGAAGCTGCGTCGGGCTTCGTTTTGAACCCCAGCGACACTCCCAAAATCACCTTCTCGCCAGTGTGGCGAGTGACCGGGAATTTAGCGGTTCTAAAACGGGTCCAATCACCTTTTATTTGGACAATTGAGTCGTAAAAGCTTGTTTGACCCTTTCGGACGATGTTTTCGTCTCGCTCGTTCATCATCTGCGCGCTCGAGGCATCGAACACCTCAGGGTCGCGGGCCCCGATCATCTCGGCCGGCGCTCGATCAAATAGTCTCGCGCCACTTCGGTTAATGGCCAAGTAGCCTTCGCTCAAAGTTTTGATAAACACAGAAAGCCCGTGTTGATCGAGGACCTCGAGATAGGAGGGGATATCGGTCGTTTGCATGCATTGACAGGATCGTCGTCTTTGAAACATTTCGCAATCGGCTGAATTGACGATCCCCGCAGGCGCCCGTCAGAATTTCGCACCATTCTGCGACATAAACTAAATCACACGACCCAAGACCTAAACGGGAAGCGATTTGACCCGGGCCCGGATCTTCTTCTTAACCTTCTGCTTTTGCTCGAATTTCAATTTGCCGAAGCCAGGGAGTTTGCGGGCTGCGGGCGACTGCGCCAATTTCGCCGCGAGCACCATGGCCTTCGGGAAATCAGCCAGACCGTTTCTTTGCAAAAGTCGTTTCGCGCGAAAGAAGTTCGCCCAGCGAAATTCGGCGTAGTTCTTGTCGCTGTTTTTGAAGGCCCCGGCTTTTCGCACAAACCAGGCCAGACTGCGGTAGGGGTCATCTGCGACACCCCGGATGTCTCGAGGCAGATAGATCGCTTCGCGAGGCCCTTCGCCGAATTGGCAGAACGGATAAGCGTTTCGCGTGCGAAACATCCACCTCCAGAAGGCGCTGTAGCTCATCTTTTGTTTTGAGAGGTCTTTTTGGATCTCAACGCGGACTTTTTTGACTCCGAGGTGATAGCAAACAAAAAGAAAGTGATGATGGTCTAGAATGTAGAGCTGCCCATCAGGCCCTCGGACAACCGGAACGACCGTGTCTTTGATATATCGAGCGAACTCTTTTTTTGAGAGCTGCTTCGCGAGCGCAATCTTCTCGTCGACTTCGAGCATGCCGACCGCGAACTGCGTGGGGCGTAAATCTAGAACATTTATACGATCACTCATGTACCATATCAAATCACGCGAACATGCTCCTGCCTATCCACCTGAACCGTTTGTGGACGCATCTACTCTAAAGTGAATCACTTCACCTACGCCCTAGATAATTAGTTTATCTTATCTACCTCGGGCTGCTTGTCTTAACACAACCTAAAGACTGAAACCGCTTTTGCACGGAGAACCGACACATTTCAAAGATGCTTGATCTGCCTGTCGAGAAATCGCTGACAGCTCGATGGCTGCGGGTGTTTAATCGCCGGTAAACAGAAACAAAGGTAAGTTCAACTTGGCAACGCGTACGAAAGTTAAAGGGCTCTCCAGTTACCTCCGCGAAAAGCGCATCGAAGCCGGCTACACGCAAATGGAAGCCGCCGAGCACATCGGTCACTCAACTCCGCAGTACATTTCTAACTACGAGCGCGAGCTCTGCGAACCGTCGATCGAGATGGCGATGAAGTTGGGCGAACTCTTCGGCGTCACTCGCAAAGATCTCTACGAAGTTTTGATCGACCTCTACTCGACCCATATCAGCGAAGCACTAAACTTGAAAAAGACCGGCTCACGCCGTCGTTAATTCAAGGGCGACCAGCCTTGAAAAGAAAACGCCGCGGACTTCACCGGAAGTCAGCGGCGTTTTTGTTTTTAAGCCGTCTATACGGGCTTAGTTCTCAGATTCTCCAAGCTCTGGCTTTTCGACCGCCGAGAGACGCTGTTGAGTCGACGACACGTCAGACTTCGCGAAGGCCGGGATCGCCGATTCGCGACCTGGGTAACCGCCGTAGTGAAGCTTATCTGTTTGCGGCGCACGGTAATCCGCCGAAACCGTTCCTTCATCGACGTTAAAGACGCCCTGGAACTGCTTCAGTTTATAGTGATCGCCCGATGTCGCTGTTGGAGTTTGGTCGTATTCAAACGTGCCTTGCTCAAGCCATTCCGACTCCGGTGTTCCGTTTGCGAGAACGACATCGCGAGCGGCGACTTCGTGCTGCCCGTTCGTTTTACCGTAGCCTTTTGTTGTCAGGATGTAATCGAACTTCCCGAGCTCGCCTGCGCGCGGGTAACCCTGGAGTGTCGGATCTTTCAACGTCTCTTTCGCGTAGATCTTGATCATCGTTTCGCCAACCGCGAAGTTCGAGCGAAGAAACGCGATCGCTTCGTTCGACATGCGAGTGCAGCCGTGCGAACCGAGCTTCGCGAAGATGTCGACGATGCCGCCCAAGAACGAATCCTGGAAGCGAACCATCTTGTTCTTATCCGCGCCCCAACCCGTTGTCCCGTGAGTCCATTGACCGTTGTTGTTCGGGCCGACCATAACGGTGTACCAACCGAACGCACCACGTGGGCCTGAGAAACCTTTCGGGCTCGAATTCTTCGAGAGCCAGGCCGAGCGCGATCCGACTTTCGGGAGATCTGGGTAACCTGGACGGTACCAACCGGCGTAGACGCCCGGAACTTCGTAGTACTTCATCCAAGATGTCGCTTTGTAAACGCCGACATCCGAACGCATGCCTTTTGAGTTGTTCCCGACCGTGCCGTTAAACTCCATCAAGAGTTTGTTTTTGCAAGTTTCCGGAGCGCGGCAACGCTCGTACAAGCGAACCATTTCAGTCGCAACGTTCGTCACGATGAAGTGCTCTTTACGGCCTGATGCCGTGCCGCCTTGATAAGATGCGGCCGGTGTCGCATTTAAGTACTTCACCGATGTGTAGAGAGTTTTGCCTTCGAGACCGACTTGACCGGTCTTCACGACTTTCACCGCGATGAATTCGTTATCGCCAATGCGTGAAGAATCCAGAATTTCGAGCACGTCATTCTGAAGAACTTCGCCAGCGATGTTCGAATCACTGACTTTGGGCGATGTGCGAAGACGCAGAGTTTCAGAGGCGACATAAACTTTCTTGCCGCGAACCGATTGTTCTTTCGAGAGAGAACCGAACGAGGTCTCGGATTCGATCGAGCCCGTGTTCACCGTGCTGACGTCTGAGAGTTCAGCGTTGTTTGGCGAACACGCCGCCAGAACCGAAGCTGCCATGAGGCCGGTCAGTAAGCCTGAGAGCTTTCGCGCCATTTGTTTGCGAGTCGAACGCATGGAAAATCCTCCAAAACCGTGTGCCGGGAATCGACAATCGGTGCTGGAGAGTCCAAATCCCGTGCCCCCAGGTTTGGCGGGCTCGGGCGCGTTTTATGAAGTTTTGGCGCCGTCTCTTGTGAAGTTGGCTGGACGCTTTTTCAACTCTGGGTCGAAAAATTCAAAGCGGCTGCGACCTTTGAAGTCGAGCGCTTTAGCTTTCTCAAGTCGTCTTGAACCACGCCGGGTGCATAGAGCATCACGACGGTTGATCCCATGTGGAAAATGCCGATCTCATCGCCTCTCCGGACCAAAATGCCCGGCTCGTAGTTCTTCGGCTGCGGCTTGCGCTCGCCTTTGCGAGTTTTCGACGTGATCTTGTCGTCGTACGACATGGTCATGTTGCCGACGTTGGTGGCGGCGACCATGACGAGTGCGACGAGCTTACGATCTTCGGTTTCGATGATCGTCACGATGCGCTCGTTAACGTTAAAGAGGTTGGCGATCTTCTCGGTGCTCCAGTCATTCACCGGCCACAAAGCGCCCGGGATGTGGTTCGACCAGATGATCTTACCGTCGACGGGAGAGTGCACGCGGTGGTAATCCGTCGGGCATAAGTAGTAGGTCGCAAACTGGCCTCCATCGAAGCTCTCTTGGTAAGGGCCTCCGCCCAAAAGACCCTGAACGGAGTAGCTCTTCCCCTTGGCCTGGATGAGCGCGTTCTGATCGATTGGGCCGGCTTCGGTGATCACCGCATCGGCAGGATGAACGATCTTCCCTTCGCCGAGGGGCCTCGCCCCGGCTTTAAGTTTGCGTGTGAACAAAGCACCGATCGATGGGTACATCTCGATCTTGTGCTCGGCCTCGTCGAGGTTGATGTTGTAGTAGCGAGCAAAGAGCTCAACCGACTTCCGCCCGATCGCGCCCGGAAGCGGCGTGTGCACGATGCGCCCGACGGCATGCGAGAGATCGTTTTTCGGAAGCACGGGCACGAGCAAATCCATCAGCATTTTCTTCATGAGATTAGTCGTAACGCATTTGGTGGCAGCCGGTGAAGGGCTTTTGTGTTACGTCTTTCTTCACAAATTTTCGGCCCAAATTTTTGGCCCAAAGGTGGTTTGAAGCATGAAACGCTTCCGCGACTTGAAGGTGGGTCTCGACGAGGATCTCAAAGAGAAACTCGCCTGGATGACTCCCAATTACACAGACTTCCGTATCTTAAGAAAATCCGTCGACGCCCGTCGCTCCTCCGATGCGCACTTCGTTTACTCGATCGACGTTTACGAAGACGGCGAAAAGCCGTCCGATCCCGTCTTCGACATCGAGCCGGTGACGTTGCCTGACGGCTTCGAGCGCCCGATCATCATCGGTTCGGGCCCCGCCGGTCTCTTTGCCGCCGTTCGCTTTGCTGAGCGCGGTATCCCGTGCCTTCTTCTCGAGCGCGGCTCGGTCGGAACAAAACGCATCCAGGCCATTAACCAATATTGGCGCTACGGCAAACTCGATCCCAACAACAACGTGTGTTTCGGTGAGGGCGGCGCCGGCCTCTATTCCGACGGAAAACTCATTACGCGCATCAAATCGCCCCTCATTCCGTACGTCATGGACCGCTTCGTGCGTTTCGGGGCGCCTGAAGAAATTCGCTATCTTTCAAACCCCCACGTGGGCTCGGACCGCATCCGTCGCGTGATCCCGAAGATGCGCGAGCATCTTCAGACGCACGGCTGCGAGATGATGTTCGATGCGC
>CAJYIL010000258.1 GCA_913774795.1 Pseudobdellovibrionaceae bacterium | reverse complement strand
GATCATGTCTTTCGAATCGACCGAACCGACCATCGCTGTAAAACCTCGAGATGTTGCACTCTTAGTTTAAGGGCCTCGGGTCGTTAAACACAACGGTCAATGCCTGAAATGCCTACTTCCGGTCAGGACCATGTTGATGCCACGTTCGCGCGCTTTCGCGAAAACATCCTCATCGCGAATCGATCCTCCCGGCTGAATGATCCAGCGAATTCCCGCATCGGCGGCTTTTTCGATTGAATCAGCGAACGGAAAAAATGCATCACTTGCGAGACACGCTGAACCTAGACTGGTTCTCGCGTGATGCGTGCGGGCTCGCGCGATCGCATGTTCGACGGCATCGACACGGTTCACTTGGCCCATACCTAGACCAAGGGTGCGGCCGTCAGCCGCAATCGCGATCGCATTCGATTTTAACATCGCGCACGTTTTCCAGGCGAGCATGAGATCTCGTTTCACGTCTTCAGTGGGTTCTTCACCGATGAGACGCCACTCAGGCGAGAAATCGCTGACGACATCAGCGGTTTGTACAAGATAGCCGCCCGTCACCGAACGGAATTGCAATTCGCGTGACGAGTCGTTCGCTTTATCAAGAACGCCCCACTCGAGTAATCGTAAATCCTTTTTCTTCTTCAATCGCTCAAGGGCTTCCGGAGAAAAACCGGGCGCGATGATGCATTCGAGGAAAATCTTCGCCATCGCCTCGGCCGCGCTCAAGTCGACGGCCCGATTAAGTGCGATGATCCCTCCGAAGACTGAAACCGGATCGGCCGCAATCGCACGTTCGACCGCGCCTCCGATCGAACGATCAGTACCAACTCCGCAAGGGTTGTTATGTTTCACGGCCACCGCACAGGGCTCTCGGAAGAATCGAGCGGTCGCGCACGCCGAATCGAGATCGAGAATATTGTTGTACGAAAGAGGTTTTCCGTGGAGCACGGTCGCTTCGTGCAGACCACCCGGGCTGGCAGGATCGCGCATCCACCAGGCTTTTTGCTGCGGATTTTCTCCGTAGCGAAGTTCGGCGACTCGCGAACCGTTCAAAGTGAGGGGCATTTCGTTTTCTTCGACGTTCAATGTTTTTGCAATGAGATCGTCGTAAGCCGATGTGTGCCTAAACACCGAAGCCGCTAATCTTTGGCGATCTTTCAACGTGAGTTCGCCTTTCGACGAAATCCAAGTGTAGTCTGACGGCTGACAAATCACTGCGAGTCGATCGTGATTTTTCGCAGCCGCTCTCAAAAGCGAAGGCCCGCCGATATCGATAAACTCAATCAATTCATGCCCACGCACGCCGCGTGAACGTGCCTCCTCGAAGGGATACAAATTCACGATGACGAGATCGAACGGATCGAGGCCTTCTTTTTCGAGGAGTGCCGCATCGTCGCGATTGCCCGCGCGCGAAAGAATCGCCATGTGCACGCGTGGATGAAGCGTCTTCACCCGGCCCGCCATCACCTCTGGAAATCCGGTTTGCTCGGAGATGTCGATCGCTGCAATTCCGTTTTCACGGAGATGCTTCAATGTCCCGCCTGTCGAGACGACACGCAGACCTGAGGCAACATAGGGTTTGAGAAATTCGACGAGACCTGTCTTATCGGAAACGGAGACAAGGGCGTTTTTGAACATGCTAGGACGTTACGAACCCTCGGTGAGCGGCGCAACCTCCGGTGCCCGGCGCTAGGGTCTACGAGTTGCATTTTCATAGGACATGCGGGGGCTTTTTTGTCCAAATCGATTTCGCTTCGGGCTGAGGGCTGTGGTTGGGCTCTGGTGCCTACTCGTTTTACAGCTGCCGGCCCGCGCTCAAGCCGCCCCTTCGTGCATCGGCCTCTTTTCTTCCTGGACAACCGAGACTCCCGCTTCGGTTTTGACCTCGGAGTATGACCGGGCGCAAATCCTCGCCATTGGCGTGAACGACCACGTATTTTTTCAGCCGTTTGATCACCTGGCGACTCTGATTCGCGAACGGGGTCTTGATCCGCGTCTGAAGATGATCGTGATCGAAGATTCGAGCTTGCGCGCCTCGTTGTACGAGTTGCTCTCCGTGAAGGCGATATCGTTTGATGAGTTCAAGAAGCTGGCTACGAAAGACTACGGAATGTTCTCAATGCACGAAGAAGCTTTGTTCACGCGCGTTCTGCCGGTCGTGCGCGAAATGAACGCTCGTCGTCCTCACGATCCCCTTCTGGTGACCGCGATCGATAGCATGACAAACGCACGCGCTCTTGAAATCTTCTCGAAGCCCGCCGATGAGCAGTTCGGGGTTTCGATCGAGCGAGAGCGCGAGACGGCTCGCACGTTCGAAAAACATGTCGTCGAGAGATTTCCGGGCCGCAAAGTGGTTGTCGCCTACCAAGCAACCCATATCGCGAAAAACTTGCGAGCGACCGGGCGCGATGGCTCACAAACAAAACGTGCGTTCTTAGGTTGGCTTTCGATGGCCACGCACGCACTGAAGATCGCATCTCATTCCGTTCGCGTTGTCCTCGTCGATAGCATCGGCGGTTGGTCAAAGACCGGTGTCTTAAATTTACCGGAAGGGGTTGAGCGCCCTCGCGAGAGCGAGAGCGCGATCGCTATCCGTTACAACGGCGTCGGAAAGGGCATCAGCGCCTTTCAGCCTGGCACGTTTATAAGAGATTACCGAAATGGTTCGGTTGACGTGATCAACCCATCTCAAGCGGTCTTCGATGCCGTTATCGTCGAGCCTTGACCTTACAGACTGAAAACGAAACCGGCGCTAATGACACCATCGGCGAAAACTTTGGAGTCAAAGCCGAAATGCTGGAGAGCTTGAAGATCGAGGAGAAAGCCGATGTTTTCGCGAAGCTCCGTCGATCCACCGATCCCGCCGAGGACCGAAACAAATTGCGAAGGAATCAGATCTTCATCCGTGCGGCGTTGCGCGAACTCAAGAGCCGCGCCCACTTTTACGTAGAAAACCGACAGTTTTGATTCCACGTAGTTCCACTTCAATGCAGCCGGCACTCCAATGTACTGGTAGCTCAAAAGCTGATTTACCCGAGCCGGCGAGCCCGCTGCCGCCGGGACTTCCGTAATCCAAACCTGTTTATAAGAGTGGACGCCCGTCTCGAGAGCGAAGTCACCGAAGCGGTACCCGACCGTCAATCCCCCACCGAGTCCACCGGTGTCGGTCTCCTCGACGTTCGCGTAAGTATCGGTCGGCGGAGTCGCGATGAAAGAGCCGTGAAGATCGAAATAAAGAAAGGATGAGTCTTCGTCATCAGCCGCACGCGCGGGTGAGAAGGGGACCATCACCGCCAAAAACAAAGCGATGATCGAGCTTTTCATTTAGAAAGGCATCCGCGCCAGCAGGAGTTTCAAGTCGTCGTTCGTCAAGAATAGACCAGCACCGATGAACGGATTAACCGCCAAGCCGGGTACTTTGCCCGCGAGGTTTTCGCCACCTGCATTGACGTATACACCGCTGATCAAGTTGTAACGAGCTTGCGCGCGCACGTTGAGTCGCGCGAAGTCAAAGGCTTCAAGAGAGAGCTTCAAAGAGCGTTTGAAGGCATGATACTCAAGCGCGACACCGCCGCCACTTTCGATCACGCCGCCCTTGACGGTGAAATCGTAGAAGTTTTTCGCGAAGAGAGCGTTGAACTTAATCTGATTTTCGTAGCGCTTTTGTTCACGCACGGTGACCGAAGCGGGCTGGCCATTGACCGCGGTCGTCGTCGTGATGTTTTCGGTCCAGCCTTGAGCATCCGAAACGACGCCCACTTCGTAGTAGCGATCAAGACCCGGCTGAAGCTGAATGTTCAAGAAGGTCTTCGCCTGCTTGTCGTTCATCAAGTAGTTCGAGTGAAAGTCGAAGGCCGTCTGGAGTTTCGCGCCGGCATCGAGGAACTGATTCACGCCGGAGATGGCCGTGTTGAGTTCGGTCACGGTCGTCTCATCGTTGATCAACTTACCGATCGTCCCTTTACCGGAGTTGATCTTCGTTGTGACTTCGTCGATGTTTTTCATCGCATTGTCGATGCGGGCCAAAGACCGCTGAAGCGTCGCCTTGATGCTCGCGTCACCCTCTTCGTTAACGAGTTCGTTAATCGAATCGGTTGTATCACGAAGGTTTTCCACGATGGCCGTGATGTTCTCTTTTTGACCGTCGGTGAAATCCGCGAGGTTTTTCGTGATCGTCTCGACGTTATGGACAATGCGGCCGATCGGCTTATCGATATCGCCGTCGGTTGCGGCCTTGATATTTTCGGTCACGACCGTGAGGTTCTTCGTGATCTTCGCGACTTCGTTAATCAAACGATCCATCGAAGCGCGGTCATCGACGACCAGGAACTGTTCGCCCGAGCGCAGCGGCGGGTCTCGCGGATCGCCCGAGATGATCTCAACGTGTTTATCACCCAAGATGCCGTTCGGTCTGATCTCGATGCGCGCCGACTTGGTGATCGGCGCATCGCCTTCGAGAGACATCTCGATCCGAGCTTGACCGTTCTCGAGACGGATTTTTTTGATGATCCCGATTTGAATACCGGCCATGCGAACGCCCGATTTTTCGACGAGACCCGAGGCGTCTTCAAGATAGAACCAAGCGTCTTTGTGAGACGAGAGATAAGACGTGTCACTCGATACCGAAAGTGACATACCGGCGATGATGCCCGCGACGATCAGCACGAGAAGACCGACTTTAAATTCTGGTGCCGAGAGAAGATTCACTCTAGTTGCCTTACTCTGTCGATCTCAACGGCTCTTCTCCCTCTTTGGGAGTGAGCTCTTTACGAACACCTTTGGCGACGAATCGTTTCACGAGGTCGATCTCGGAATTCAAAAAGTCTTCGGGCGTTCCGTAGAGAAGCACTCGCCCGCTGTCGAGCATCGCGACGTGATCCGCGATTCGAAACGCGGCGTACAAGTCATGCGAAACAACAACAGATGTCGAGCCCTTACGTGCATTATGAGTGCTCACGATCAGATTATCCACCATCTCCGTGAGAACTGGATCAAGACCGGTCGTTGGTTCGTCGTAGATCAAGATCTCAGGGTCCAGGGCCAAGGCCCGGGCCAAGCCCACACGCTTGCGCATGCCGCCCGACATTTCCGAGGGCAGTTTGTTGAAGTGCTTCGGGTCGAGACCGGCATCTTTCAATCGTGCCTTCGCGACTTCTTGCATCTCGGACTTCTTCATTTGGCCACGGCGATGTTCTTTCAACGGGAACATCACGTTTTCGAGAGCCGTCATATCATCGAACAGCGCTGAGTACTGAAACAGCATGCCGTAACCTTGGCGAAGCTGCGTTCGTTGAGCCTCGGTCATCTCGGTGAGCTCTTGACCTTGGACTTTGATCGAGCCGCTTGTCGGAGTGACAAGGCCCAAAATGTGTTTGAGCAAGACGGATTTACCCGTGCCCGAGTAACCGATGATGACGGTAATTTGCCCGCGCGGAATCTGAAGGTCGATGCCGTTTAGGACAAATTCTTTTCCGTCGAACGACTTTTTGACGTCTTTGAGTTCGATCGCGTTTTTGCCGGTGAATTTCGGGCGACCCGCCGTGTTTTTGTCTTCGGGCACACGAGCACTCGACGCCTCTTCGGTTGGCGGAGACGGCACGGCTTCAGATTGAGGTTTGTCGTCTTGTTCGCTCATGACATGAAGTATTTCTGGAATCGGTAGAAGACGTTGATCAAGTTGGTGATGAAGAAGTCGAGGACGATGATCATGACCATGCTCGTGACGACGCCTTCATTCGTCGCGTTGCCGACTCCTTCGGCGCCGCCTTTCGTTTTGTAGCCGCGTTCCGTGCAGATGACTGCGAAAAAGAGACCGAACAGCGCGGCTTTGAACAAACCTTCATAAAGGTGGTAGGGCTTCAGCCACATCGTTGTGCGATCCCAGAAGGACGCCTGGTCGATTCCGAAAAGGAAAATGCATATCACCCAGCAACCGGCCATTGCGACGAAATCGAAAATGCCTGTGAGAAGTGGCATCACGAGAACGGTTGCGATGATGCGCGGAGAAACCAAGTATTGGACGGGATCGACTCCCATGACTTCGAGAGCATCGATTTGTTCGGTCACTCGCATCGTTCCCAAACGAGCCGCCATCGCGCCCCCCGCTCGTGCCGACACGATCAGGCCCGTCAAAACGGGACCGAGCTCCCGCAAGACACCGAGACCGACCGTGGGGCCAACAAGGGCTGTCATGTTGACGAGTTTGAATCCGAGATAAATCTGCATTGCGAGCGCGAGTCCCGTGAAACTTCCCGAGAGAACGATGATCACGACCGACTTATTACCCACGAACTCCATGTGCGAGATGATTTCATCCCAACGAAACGGCTTCGTGAAAACCGAGCGAATCGACTGGATCGCAAAACGCATGAGACTGCCGGTCGCGACGACGAAACCCGCGAGCGTGCCGAAAATCGACGAGAATATCTCATCGAACTTCTCGTTAAATTTAGCGCGGCGGCTGGCGTAACTCATCTCGAGGATCTCCGATCACTTATTTCAAATATGTTTTGGTCACGCGGTCGCTGATGCCGGTCAAGATTTCGTAAGGGATCGTACCTGCTAATTGAGCGAGTTCATCGGCCGTGATCTGCTCCCGACCTTGCTCACCCAAAAGAACGACTTCTTCGCCGGATTTAACCGGTTTCTCCGCGTCGAGGTCAGTGAGATCGATCATGAAGTAATCCATACAAACAGTACCGATCTGTTTAATGCGTCTTCCGCGCATTAACACGTCGGCCTTATTCGATAGCGCCCGCCGATATCCGTCAGCATAACCGAACGGGACTGTCCCGACGACCGAATCTCGTTCCGCTGTCCACGAAGGACCGTAGGACACATTGTCGCCTTTGGCGATGCGGTGAAGGCTAATGATATGAGTCTTCACCGACATAACGGGCTTTAAACCGATCATGGCGTTCTCGTCATTTCCAGGATTGACCCCGTAAATTCCGATTCCGGGTCTAAGACCTAGCGGCTTGCGCGCACTCGCGGGAACATTTTTCGAATCTTGCAAACGCTTCCAGATGTTCACGGAACCACTCGAATTCAATGCGTGAACGATCACGTCCGGAAAACTCGCAGCAATTTCTGCGAAGCAAGAGAGCTGGGCGTCGGAGTATTTCGACGCCTCGCCTGCGTCGTTTCCGCTGAACAAGTGCGTACAAACCCCGTCGAGACGGTACGCCTTCGCCATCTTTACGAGCCACTCTTTGAGTTTCGGAACTTCGTGAGGCTCGAACCCGAGACGATTCATGCCGGTGTTGAACTCGAAGTGAAGGCTCACGCGTGATGTGCCGAGTTCGGCGTGGGCGATTTCAAGAGCTTCAAGCTGATCCCATGCGCTCACGACGGGCGTGAGGTTCTCGCGCAACATCGCCTCGGCCGAACCCATATCGGCCGGTCCGAAAACGAGAACCGGCCCGCGGTCTCCCCCGCGTCTAAGCGTTTCACCCTCTTCAACGAGGGCGACTCCGAGATACTTAGCTCCCGCATGTCTTAGCGCTTTGGCGACTTCGTTATCCCCATGGCCATAGGCGTTGGCTTTGACCATTGGGCAGATGAACGTGGCCTCCGGAACAAGAGCGGCGAAGGCACGATAGTTATTTTCGATTCGGCGAAGATCAATCTCCGCGACCGACCGACGATAATGAAATCCGTTCGAGGCTCGGTTCGTCATCGCTTCACCGCCGACTCTTCAGCGCGAACTTCTCTGGGTTCGAAATCCATTTTAAAATCCTGAGGTGGCGTCGCGAGACAAACCTTATTCAGACTCGCGACTTGGGTCAGAGCTTCGTCGGCGGAGCGTACGAGACTTTCTCCATCCGAGCAAAGCGAAGGATATTCACTTACACCCGCGCTCACGGTCACCTGACCGCTCGCTTGAGTTCCGAGCAAAGGAAACTTGGTCGATTCGACCAACCGGCGCAAACGCTCGGCTTTGATCGCTGCGCCCGTGTGGCCGGTGTGCGGAAGAAGAATCGTAAATTCGTCGGGCCCCGTGCGAGCGATCACATCGTTGGCCCGAGTCGTTTTCTTCAAGATGGTCGCAATGGCTTTTAAGATCGCGTCGGCCTGCTGAAAGCCGACTCGCTCGTTCAACCGGTGAAAACCGTCAACGTCGATCGTGATCATTGAAAGAGGCATCAAAATGCGACGAGATCGAGATATCTCATCTTCAAGCCGCTCGGTAAACGTGCGGCGATTCAAAACACCGGTCAGTGAATCCGTGATGTCGAGGGCGTGCTTCTCTTTCGTGATGACGTTCTTTTTATAGGTCAGATCGAAAATTCGCTTCAGTGCCAGAGCTCGCGAATTGAGATCCCAGATCGTCTGTGACTGCTTGGTCAGGGCCACAAAAAGCCCGAGGGCTTCGCCTTCGGTCGTATGCGTAAATGCGGTGAATTCATCTGACGAGAACACTTCTTTAACGAATCGCTTCAAAAGTACCGATGCTTCAGGCACCCGGAAAAACTCGACGATTTGATCCGGCGTCTCTCGCCGAAGATCGATGCCGAAACCGCGCAGTTGCCCGATCGGTTGGCCGGCGGCTAAGGCAAGGGGCAACGACGCGTGCGAAGGTAAGTACTTGAAGTAGAGCACTGGTGCGTCTTTCCACTCGCGTGAAAGCGTCTCAAGAAAAATCTGAACGGTCTCGTCGAGATCTTTCGTGCCGGCGAGCTGCGCGAGAAATTCATTGAGCGTGAGCTCGTTAAAATCGCCGCCGGTTTTTGACCGCGCCGATTGCGCACCTCGGCCCGTGAGGTACTCCCGAAGCTGTTCAGTTTCAAACAAGTGGTAAAGCTCAGAGGCTGCGCGATCGATTTTTTGCGAAAGTTCGAGGGGCGACACGAGCGGCCACACGACCGAATCGTAAGCCAAGCCTTTTTGAATGAGTTCAAATGAGAGAATGCTTTGCTCGGCCCGCACGAGAAGAATCACGAGAGTCTCGGGCGAGGCATCGCGAATCGCTGATAAATAATCTTCGATTTCGCTCGGCCCATCGTAGTCAACGAGCAACACGTGCGGTGGCTCACTCATCGTCAGCGAGATCGATCCCGCGGCTGCGGTCGACGTCGTCTCGGTGTAGCCGTACGAGCGAACTTCGGCCGCCAGGCGCGACGCCGCCTCTTCATCGCGATCGACGGTCAAGACGGCAAATTTGTTTCGCAGTGGAATGAGATCTTGAGTCCTCATGTCCCTCTTGGTTTCGCCCCGGGTTTTGGCCGACGGATTTTCACTTCGAATCCGTCATCAATCGAACTCTCGGCCTCCGGTGTTCCGGGGTTCGTAATGCTGGAAATCGTAAATTCTTTGAAAGCATCTTCATCGATGTTCGATTCATCGAGCTCATACGCCGGTGGGGGGCTCGCGGTGACAGGCGGAGGAGACTCGATGCTGCTCAAACGAGAAAGAGCGTCTGGATTGGCAGAGATCGGCGGCGTCAGCGGCTTCACTCTTAGATCGCGTGACGTGATTCTTTCGTGAGTGTCGTCTGCAGCCGGCGTTACGGATTCAACGACAGGTGGAGGCGTGAGGTCTCCGATCTCACCTTTCAAAGGCAGTCGGCCTCCGAGAGTGAAAGCCTCGATGTTTTTGTTGATTTGCTCGAGCCCCGGTGCCGCCGTCGCCGCTTCGAATTCGCGACGGGCCTCGGCCTCAACGGGAAATTCCATCGTAAACACGGTGCCCTCACCGAGTGAACTTTCGAGCTCATGCGTGCCTCCGACCCGATTCAGAGTGGTCTGAACAAACGCGAGTCCGAGGCCCATGTGCCGAGGCGCTTCGAAGCCCTTGTAGAAAGGCTCAAAGGCCTTCGCTTGCACATCGCGAGTCATGCCAACTCCCGTATCGCTGATCAAAAGGCGAACTCGGTCTTTCAACCACGAAAGCTGGATCGTCAGCTTTTTCATCGGGCGATCGCGCATCGCTTCGATCGAGTTCTCAAGAACGTGCACGATCATCGCTTCCATGTCGGCGGCACGTCCTCGAACGCGCGGGACATGCGTGATATGCGTCTCGAGCGTAATTCCGCCGCCTTCGATCTCAATGGCTTTTTCGGCGAGCGCCGCCAACGTCGCTTTCTCGAGATCGCATGTTTCGCTCACGCGGCCGAGTGACGTGGTCTCTTCGATGACTTGAAATCGTTCGATGGCGTCTTTCGCCAGACGCGCTTCGCGCTCGATCGACTCGGCGTGAGCTTTGAGATCGTCGTCGTTCGATTTTTCTTTGAACAACTGAGCGTGCCCAAGGATCGCGAGCAGTGGCTCACGAAGGCGAGCGGCAAGACCGGCGTTGAAGGCTTCAAACGCGTGACGGCGCTCGGTCTGTTGAACTTCGGCCGCGACTTCGGCGGCAAGCTCTTCTCGTGACACGGGCGTCGGTGCATGGATCGGTGGAGCGAGGGCGGCCGTCGCGGCCGTCTCGGGCTGCCGCTCCACCGGGACTTCACGAACCACGACGCGTGTGGCTTGCAACGTCGAACCGATCAAGTAAGCAGCCAAGAGCGCAAGAAGACCCGCGCCTCCACCCACTAGAAGAACCGCTTGGGTAAAAGCACTCGACAGCGCCGTGGCCGCCTCAATCGGCGTCGTTATCACAGCCGCCAAGTTTGTGCGATCGATTCTCTCGAAGTGACCGATGACCTTGCCGCCATCGACATCTTTCGTTTCGCGTGTGTCGGTCACCTTCGCGGTCTTTGCGATCTCTTGCGTGAGCGTGTCTTCGGCGAAGAGTG
>CAJYIL010000257.1 GCA_913774795.1 Pseudobdellovibrionaceae bacterium | reverse complement strand
GAAATCGCGATCGCAGATCCTTTCGTCAGCGGGCGCCACGCTCGCATCGAACGGCGTGGCGGCGGCTTTATCGTCCGCGATCTCGGCAGCCGCAACGGCACTTTTGTAAACGGCGCACGCATCACTGAATGCGCGCTTTCATTGGGCGACAAAATCAAATTCGGAGAGAGCGTCTTTGTGTTTGCCGAGGCCGCGCAAACCGGCTCCGATCTTCAGTCAAAAAACTCTTCGTGGAACGAGCAGTTGAGACGTTTGCCAGCGTTTGCTTCGACAGATTTTCCCGTCCTGATCACGGGCCCGTCGGGTTCCGGCAAAGAGATTCTCTCGAGAGCTCTTCATCACCTCTCTTCCCGCGCGCGCGGCGCGTTCGTTGCGCTCAATTGTAGCGCGATGAGCGAAAGCCTGATCGAGAGTGAACTCTTCGGCCACGTAAAGGGGTCGTTCACCGGGGCGAACGCAGATCGCAAGGGAGCTTTTGAAGCGGCTCGCGGCGGCACACTCTTTCTCGACGAAATCGGTGATCTTCCGTTCTCGCTCCAACCGAAGCTGTTGCGCGCGCTCGAGGCGAATGAGATTCGACCGGTCGGTTCAGATAAGCCCGTGACAACCGACGTTCGCATCATCGCCGCAACCCACAAGAACATCGTGCAGGCAGCTCGCGAGGGTCGCTTCCGCGAAGACTTGTTTTACCGCCTCAACGTGTGTCATTTGCGTCCGCCGGCTCTCCGCGAACGTCTCGAAGATTTCGAGGATCTCCTCTACGGATTCGCCCGCCAGTACCGCGTGCGGTTTTCTTTCAACGCAATCGCATCGCTCAAACAGCACACATGGTCTGGCAATATACGAGAATTAAAAAACGTGGTCGCTCGCGCGTCGGCGTATTACCCAGGTGCCCTTATTCAACCCGATGATTTAAACGCGATTCTGGAGCCGGTCGCTGCGCCGTCAAGCGAGTCATTTCTTGAGTCTTCGCGAACGCAGGGATCGATCATCAAGGAGCTCGAACGAGAAATCATCGTTCGCCGACTAGTGGCGAACCAAGGCAATCAGCGCCGAACGGCGAAAGATCTGGGTATGGCGAAATCAACGCTTCACGACCGCATTCGTCATTACGACATCGACGTTAAACAGATTGCAGAGATTAAGGCTTAACGACGATCGACTTGAAAAAGAGGCGGCGTACGCGGCCCTTGGTCATCATCTCGTTCAGATTTTTTCTCAGGAAAACTTTGAGCTTGTTTTTGCCCGCCTCAGTGACGAGCTCGTCGTAAGTGATCTGCTCCATGGTCCGGAGAATCATATCGCGCACTTCGGAGTCGCGTGCTTTGACTTCGATCGCGGCATCTTGAGAGCCCGCTTCGACGTAGAGATCGAGAAGGGCCATCGGGTTTGTGCCATCACCCGGATTCCTCAGATTTACGATGAGGCGCTCACGAAGAACGATGTACTCCGGGTGAAGGAGCGGGTCATTCAGGTCTTGCCACTTCTCTTCTCCGTCGTAGGTGTATTTTGCATCGGCGCGATTGGCGAAGCTGAGAAGAAAATCTTTTTCGAGTGACGGCAAGAAACTGCCGCTGATCGCGATGCGAGTCATGACCGCGGCTGCGATCGCCAAGACAGCGACGGCGACGACAAGAAGCTTCGATTGTTTCGGTTGGACCGCAAACCACGAAAGCGCCGCTTTTAACTTGCCCGTGCCCCACGAGAGCCCCGCCTTGATTCCGCTAATAGTTTTCGATACCGCGTCTTTGACCGCCGGGAGCGCGGTCAGTTTCAACCAAGGGCCAATCGTTTTTAGTTGGGCCATCGCATTCTTGATTTTGCGAGAGGGTCTCACGAAGAGAAGAAGCTTCAGCTTCTTAAAGCCCTTCGAAGCCTTTTCGGCTTTTTCCTTATCGACCAGCTCATCAACTTCAGTGTCGACGACGACATCGGGCGGAGGAGCGGTGGCCTCGGCCTGGATGGTTTTCATCTCCTGGGAGAACGCCGGATCTTCAACTTCAAGCACTTTATCGATCGTCGCAACGGCTTCAGTCGCGCTCGGCGCCGTTTGTGCGCTGTCGCGAACCAAATCCTCAAGCGAAATCAAATCGTCTTGCTGCTCGTTCTCGGTTGCCATGTCTTACAAAAAAGTATGCATGAGATCTCTCTTTTCGTCGCGTTAAACGGTGGTGGGCCTGTACCGAAAAGAGACTGTGGCCCTCTCTCGAGGACTTCATGGACGGAGGTCAGGTATGCGTCTCTTTGGTTGTCTCGCTCTCGCACTTCTCATGTGCTCGTGCGCATCGTTCAATCGCTCGCGCGAAAGCGGTTACCGCAGTAGCCAGGGCTTTAGTCGAGATCGCAAAGCGTTTGATCGCGAGCGCTCGGCCAACGAAATGGGTTTACAGGGATCTCTTTCGGGTGACGAGCTCGACGCGGTCGACATGCGCACTCGCTTGCGCCGCGCAGAAGAACACCTCGAAGGCAAACGTGAGCGCGAGCAGTATTACAAGAACAAGCCTTACATGCGCAGCGATGCGGATCGTCTGCAATTTCTCGCGCTCGACAATTACGACGACCGAAACCAATGGCTCACCCAGCATAGCGTTTTCGGAACCGACACCCCGAACCGCCCTGAAATTCAAGCGTTGATCGAAATTAACG
>CAJYIL010000256.1 GCA_913774795.1 Pseudobdellovibrionaceae bacterium | reverse complement strand
TCCTGGTAACGCTGCTTCCATTTCAACGCGTACCCTTGCAGCGATTCTTTAGATGGGGCGTCCATGAACCACCCTTTATGGAGATCCATGAGAGAGATTGGTGTGCGAGTGCCTTTGGAGTCGGCTTTCAACTTCCCGTTTTCATCGAAGTCTTTTGAGAACTCGAAACAGAGAATGTAAGACGACTGCGCATTAATCCCGCAAATCTTCCCCTCAGGGGGCTTCGGAGCATGGGCACAGGCATTCATGAGGACGAGGATTAAAAGACTACCGAAGAGAATCGCGGAACGCTTCATCGACTTCCTCATCTGTTTTAGCTTTTGAGATTTTCTCGACCGACTCTTCAGCCTTCTTATCAATCTCGGCGTCGGACTTTTCTTCGGTCTCGTACTGAGCGATTTGCTCATCAATCTTGTCCTCAACGGACTTGATGACGGGACGAGCGATGAAGGAAAGAATCTTCCCCCACCACCCGCCTAAGCCTGCGAGCGCGCCTGTGATGATCGTTGCGAAATCAATCGAACGGATGAATCCAAGGGTGGCCCGGAGGAATGACTTCACTTTGCGAAGTTCTCGATGAGCTGTTTCAAACCAGTGACAACCATCTTCTCGATGAAGCCTTCGCCCGGGATCGCTTCTGCACCTTTATCGACCAACGAATCGAGATCGAGTTCAGCCGAAAGCTTCAGCTTTTTGTCTTCAACCTTCAGATCAACGACTGCGAGCTCACCACCGATATCCTTATGGAAAACAACCTTCATGAGACGAAATCTCCCTTTTTTAAGAGTCTGACATTTTAATTCTTGTACATATGGCAACATATGGCACCATACGTTTCAGAAACGCATCTAACAGAGGTGTCCAGGTGTCTAAAGAAGGCTCAGAAGTTCTTGATGATTATCGCAACGAGTTCCGTCACGCGACGCTTCAGCAGCCAATTCCTCTCCCGCAAACGAGACTTCAATTCGAGGCATGGGCTGAGCGCCTGTTTCACGTAAGCGGGATTCAAGACACTCCAGATCACCGCATGGTTCTGGCGCAAACGATTCAGAGACTCCCGCCAGATGAGATCACGTTTCCATTCTCGCATTTCGAAACTGCGCTCCGGAAATCGGACGCGAATATGGTCGCCTACTTGGTGATCCTCGAATGTAAGCAAGCAGAGAAAAAGTTCGAGCAAGAGCAAGAAGCAAAGCTCAAAGCCTTAAGCGAGCAGAACGCTCCGAAGGATGAAGAAGGTCACGAGACGCACGTAGCGCCCGTTTAAAACCTTCAATCAAAGGACAAAGGATTGTCCGCCTTCAAAACCAAAGAGTTCAAATCCCTTCATGACGAATGGATGAAGAAACTCAAAGACTCCGGCTTCGAAGAAATCGAGGACGTAAAGAGCCAGGACGAGCTCTGAATCCGCTGGGACTC
>CAJYIL010000255.1 GCA_913774795.1 Pseudobdellovibrionaceae bacterium | reverse complement strand
CTTCTGTCGAAGCTGTGTCAGCGGCTTCGTTCTTTTTCTCGTCTTTCAAGCCAACGAGTTCAGACGTCAAGCGAGCCGCTTTTCCTTTGAGGTTGCGGAGGAAGTAGAGTTTCGAACGGCGAACTTTACCGCGCGCCACGAGTTCAACGCGGTCAACGGCTGGAGATGCATATGGGAATGTACGCTCAACGCCAACGCCCGCGGAGATTTTGCGAACTGTGAATGAGCGCGCGATACCCTTACCTTGAATCTTCAAGCAAACGCCTTTGTAGAGCTGAACACGCTCTTTGTCGCCTTCGCGAACGCGGACGTAAACGCCGACTGTATCGCCCGGACCGAATTCTTGGATGTTTTTATTTTGCTTAGCTGCTTTAAGCGTTACGTCGCGGACGATGTCTGACATTTCAGGTGCTCCCAAGAACTCGAATTAGAACGTGAAGAATCAAGTTGTTAACATCGATTGAGATTTCGGGTCAACGGGGAATCTTGCGGAATTTCACGGCCCTACCGTCGGCCCAAACCAGATCCCATAGGTTTGAGCTGGCAGCTCGCGATGCTTAATTCAGGAACGACGGTTCTGATTCGCAGTTCGCCTGTGCCCACGCTTTGTAATCGGCCGAGCAGTACTTTTGGAGCGACGGAGAGACGATCGGCATGCAGTTGACGCTTTGAAGGCAGCGGTAGCCTTTCGGATTCGTCGCCTGCCCTTGAGCCTTTACCGTTACGGCGCCCGACGAGTACTCGTAGCGGCTCAGCTCGCCCTGATTGACGTAGTCGCCGCGGATCACGAGAGTCGCCAAGTCCTTACAGACAAAAATGACGCCGCTCTCGCATTTTTGCGACGTGAATGTGTACTCGACGGTTTCGCCCAGATCCGCTTCGTTGACGGTCACCTTCAACGAGTTTGCGCCCGTCATCAGTTGAGCAGTCTTGGCCGGTGTCGAACCCAGCGAAAGCACGAGTGCTGAAGTGGCGTCGATTTCTTTGACTTGCGCCGATGCGCCAGCCGAGAACGCGAGAAGAGCGATTACGAAAAGTGATTTGACCATGGAAAGTCTCCCGTGAGGCGCCCGAAAACCGGCCCTTGCCGGCTCCCACAACGCACAGATGGCATTTTGAGTCCTGTCTGGAGAGAGCTCTACAATCAGCGGACCAAAAGATGAGACATCACCCGGTCGCGGTCGGCGAGCCCGCAAAGGCGAAACTCGTCGTCCGTCAAAGTGTCGAGAAGAGCTCGCAGTTTAGAAAGCTTCTTGGGTTCAGGGAGAACGAGAAGATCAGGTCGACGAAGCGCGGTCACGGCTAACGAGAGAGCTTCTTGGAAGAGCGCAATTTTCGCGTGATCGCCGCTGGTGTAAATCGAAGGAACTGGGAGTCCCCGCCACTCACGCGGACGAGTGTACTGCGGATGCTCGAGAAGACCGTTTGTTCCGGCAAACGATTCGTTGGATGACGAGGCCTCGTTCCCGAGAACACCCTTTTGTAAACGACCGACGGCATCGATCAGCACGAGGGCCGCAAGGTCGCCGCCGGTAAGGATATAATCGCCGATCGAGATTTCTTCATCGACGCACTCGTTGAGAAAACGCTGATCTGCTCCGCCGTATCGCGAAGTCACCAGAATGAGGTCGTCGAGTTGAGCGAGCTCACGAGCGACCGCATCGTTAAACGGCCTCCCGCGCGGAGAAACATGGATCGCGCGAACTTTCGCGCTCGCGGTGGTCGACGCACGGGCTTTGGCAACCGACTCGGCCAGAGGCTCGGCCATCATGATCATGCCGTCGCCACCGCCGAAGGGGCGGTCATCGATCGTGTGATGAACGTTTGACGTAAACTCGCGAGGATTGATGACCGAGAGACCGATCTCTCCGCGCGCGATCGCTTGACCCACGACGCCGAAGCCGCGCGCGGCGGATTCAAGCATCTCCGGGAAAAGCGTCACAACGTGAAACTTCATTCGTCGCCTGGTTCCGAGTCTTCATTCAGACCGTCGCGCTCAGCCTCTTCTTCGTCGCCAAGAAGACCGTGCGGAAGATCCATGTCGACGACGCGCGCCTCGTAATCGATGTCGGTGACGAAATCTTCGACAAACGGAATCTCGTATTCACCACCGGCTGCTTTGACGACCAAAAGGTCTTGCACGGTGTTCGAGGAGAACTTCACGATACGTCCCACGTCTTCGCCGCGGTTTCGGAGCATGAAATCTTGAATCTCGCGCAGATAAATCGCTTCTCCGGGCTCGGAGACCATGAACGATTCAGGTATTTCGACGATCAAACCTTTGAGAGTTTCGGCCTGATTGCGATCTTTGATATCGGCTGATTTCACGATGAGCCCGTTTTTGTGAGCGCGTGCAGATTTGACGGCAAACGTCTGCTCAGGCCCGCCAGCCTCCGGCACCAACCGAAGCGTCTCGAGTTGATCAAGCCATGCGGCTTCGCCCGCGAACAGCACGACGAAGAGTTCGCCGCGAATGCCGTGAGCGTCTTTAATTTTTCCGACCCGTACGTAGTTCATCGTTTCTCTTTCTGAGAGGTTATTCGTGGCTTGCGCGTGCGCGCAGCCAAAAAACAAAAGGCCCCTCGTAAAACGAAGAGCCTTTCTTGCCTTGAAGGTCTTTAGAGAAGCGGCCGGCTTACTCGACGATTTCGAGAACCGAACGCTTGTGCAGCTTCGTGCTCGCCGCATTCAAAATCGTACGCATGGAACGCGCCGTACGACCTTGTTTGCCGATCACTTTGCCGAGATCTTCTTTTGCGACTTTCAGCTCGACGACCGTCGTTTGTTCGCCGGCGATCTCGTTGACCTCAACCTGATCCGGTTGGTCAACGAGCGACTTCGCCATGAACTCGACGAGATCTTTGAGGCTTGCAGTGTCGTAACCCATGATGACCTCTTCTTGAAGAGAAGCTTACGCTTCGGCCTTTGGAGCTGGTGCTTCGTGTTTTGGTTTCTTCGCCAAGTTCGAAGCGATGCGAGCTTGCTTCTTCTTGTCGTGGTGAGCGTCGGCCGGGAGACCTTTCGCCGTGCGGATCAGCGACATCACGCGTGGAGTTGGGATTGCGCCTTTTGCGATCCACTCGTCAGCTTTCGCTGTGTCGAGCACGACTTTTTGCTCCGAGCCACGTGGGTTCGGGTTGTAGTGGCCGATGACTTCGAGGAATTTGCCGCCGAGCCAACGACGTGAATCTGCAACAGTGATACGGTACTTCGGACGCTTTTTCGAACCACCACGGTTCAAACGAATGACGACCATTTGGTCTCCTGGGACTTTGTCCCGAATCGCGCGAGTTGTGGACCCTCTCTGCCCGGTCTCGGCGCGCGATTTAAATTGTGTGAGCGTTTAACGGCTCAAGTAAAACAACGAAACTTCGAAGCGGGCTAGGCATTCAGAGATAGACCGATTTCGAAGCGAGTTCCGAAGGTTTACCTGTGATCGCAAAGACTTGGCAAGCCCGAAGTGGGCTCAAAAGGGTCTTCAGGCAGCTCAATTCGCATTAAATGCTCACCGAACGGTTTCGGTCGGCGAAAGGACCGGGGCCTTGCCGCCGATCGGCGTCGTCGCCGCCATGCGAGTGTAGAGGAAGTTCCAGGCAAGCCAAGCGATCGCCAGGATCACGACGGTGACCACGATCACTTTGTGGCGGGCTTGAAACGGGACACGAGACGGCGATTTGTAAGCAGATTTAGTCGACATACGCGACAGTGTGCCCCTAAGCCTCAAGGCCAGACTACTGAGAATTCGAGATATGTCTGAAGATTCATGTCTCAGGGCGAGACGTCGAACCGCT
>CAJYIL010000254.1 GCA_913774795.1 Pseudobdellovibrionaceae bacterium | reverse complement strand
TCTGAATTTTGTCCGTTTGGTCGTGCCATGAAAGCCTCCCTTGACCACTCACTACACCTCCTTCGAGCTTCACATTCATGAGCTTCGTGTGAAAATCCGGGCATACAGCGTCTCGAACTGAGATTCGTGAGGCAGATCGCGGGTCCCGAGACCAAATCTCTCAAGATGAAACGCAAATCTGCCGTTAGTCTAGTATGAACCGTACGATCGCTTTTGCCGCTGTCCTCCTGGCCGGCCTTCTTGGTGTCGGCACCTTCCAGAACTGCGCGCCCGTGCTTCCGCTCGACGGCGTCGTCGACGCGAGTTCCGTCTCCGTGCGCGCGAGCGCGACTCCGGGAGGTGGCCCAGTGACCGGCATCGGGACCGTTATCAACAACCCGGGAACCACAAATTTCGACGGCGTTTGCACGTACGCGACGACATCCGACGCAATGGCTTTTGACGGCACCGATACCACCGGCTCTCTCATCGCGTTTAACAAAGGCACCTCCGGGACTGCCGCCTTCTGGAATCTAAATACCGGGGGTTTACCCGCACGCGGTGCCGTTTGTCGTTTGTCGCAAACAGGATTTACCGTTCAAGCGGTCGGCGATTTTAACGGTGACTTCGCCAAGGACGTCCTTTGGAGAAACTCATCGACCGGTGAAAGTGTCATTTGGATGATGCGCGGGTCATCGCGAGTCCAAACCGGCAGCGTTGCGACGATCGATCCGGCGCTCAATATTGAAGGCGTCGCGGATTTTGACGGTGACGGAAAAGAAGATCTACTTCTGAGAACGACCGATAACACGCTCATCGTGCTCAAGATGAACGGTTACAGCGCGCCGACTTCGGTGACGCTCACCGAGAAACCGTTGTCATCCCAGCAGTTGACGACGATCTCGACTTACTACGACGCAGGTACCTTCAAGAAAAAGATCGCGCTTTTCTTCAGCGACAATATGGTCTGGTACATGAACGGAACAGACGTTCAGAGCAAAATGGCGCTGGCCTCCGGCTTCACGTCGACCACGACGACGGTCAATGGGACAACGACGACAACGAACTTTACCATCACGGGCATTGGAGATTTCAACAACGATGGGAACGCGGATTTCCTAATTCGCGACATTGCGACCGGAAATTCGCGCATCCGTTACTCCCTTTACTCGGGAACGAATTTCGCGGTTAACGGTGATAGCGTGGAGTACACGCCATTCAATGCGGCCTGGTCCTTCCAGGGAACATCTAGAATCAATGGCGACGCCATTTCGGACTGGCTGTGGATCGTCAATGGGGGAACACTGCCCTATTTAGGTTTCTCTCCCGTGCAGGGAACTCCGGGCGGGCTCACCTTTATTCAATACATTCAACCTGGCTACGACCTTTTAAGATATTCACACCGTTAATGCGCACTCTAGTCACGCATCCTTAGGTAGGCTCGGGGTCGCAGTCTCTTCGACCTCAAGAAAACTTTAAGGAGCCTCCATGAAATTTCTCGCGCTTCCCCTGATGGCGATCTTCGCTTCGACATCGTTTGCCGCAACTCTGCCGCAGAATCCTGTCAACAATCCCGCTCAACAAGCCCAAGATTCGGCCAACGGCTCGATGACGAACACAGATCTGACGGGTCATCTCGATCAAGATACGTCACAGCTCAACAACGGCACGACCAGCGGAACGACATCGGGTGCGATTATCGATCACACTGAAAAACGGAAGAAAAAATCGAAAAAGAAACGCCCCATGTCGACTCAAGAATCGACGACCTCGGCAACCGAATCAGGCACGACATCGCAAGGTGTTTACGGGAGCGAAAATCTCTATGATTCGACGACGACTCAAGGTCGCTCGCGCAACGATGAGATCGGTCAAAAT
>CAJYIL010000253.1 GCA_913774795.1 Pseudobdellovibrionaceae bacterium | reverse complement strand
CGGATCATGCCTCTGATTTTAGGGAGTTTCGCGAGACGAGGCGAGTCTGGCTAGACCTTAATTGCCCCAGGAATATCCGAGTTGGAAGAGAGTGAACGCGTTGGTCACCCCGACGTCAGTTTGCGGCATGCCAGTCACCGGATCACTCACGGTCGTGAAACCACTGAACTGGTCACGTTCGACACCGTAAGAAATCTTCCAAAAGAGCGCGTTCGCGCGGTCGAAGCGATATTTCGCACCGACGTGTACCTCAACGGCGGTCGCTTCGGGCGACTCACCCGAACGGAACTCGATCGCGTTGCTCGTCTCGCGGTGCGAGAGCTTAGGCCCGAATTCTCCACCGATCGTAAATGCTCCAAAGCCGTCGGTTGGAAGCTCAGCTTCCATTGTGAGGTGGAGACCCGATGTCGTCAGTTTATTGCGGAGAAGTGTATCGCTCGGAGTTCTGAACGAATATTCGCGGTAGTCTAAGCCAAATGTGAGAGTCGGAGACTTTGCGCTCTCGCCGAAAAACGTGCGCGAGCGAATGCCGGCAGCGAACCACTGCGACGAAGCCGTGGCGTTCTTTGTGTTGTTCAGAGAGTCGTTCACGTTCGCATTGATCGTGCCCGTGAAGCTGGTGTGAACGCCGAGGTTTGGGTTAATCCAAATTCCTGCGTCGACTGTTCCTGTTGGCGAGTTGATATAGTAGTTGCGCGGCGTGAAGCTCGACTTCGACTCGTTGTACATGTAGCCGGGCGCGAAGCTGAGCTCGAGCAAATTCAAACGGCGCAGATCTGTCGGCGTGCGGACAGCCTGCGGGCTTTCAAAATCCTGAGGTCCAAACTCCGGAAGATCTTGCGGAGGCCGCTGCGGTGGCTTTTGCGGACCGACAAATTGCGGTGACGGAGTTGCGGTCGCTGCTACTGTCGCAGCGGGTGTCGGAGCCGGCGTAGTTTCCTCGATCGCACGCGAACGTGTTTCGTTTTTGCGAACCGGATGCCCATCGGAGCGTGGCTTCACGGTGTAGCGGCCTGAATCCAACCCGCTATCGCGCACGTTCGCTTTGCCTGGATTCAAAAGCATCGCCGACGAAGGATCGATTTGTGCCTCGACCTTCGAGCCAATGATGAGAAGCAAAAGTGTGAACAAGAGTGCGAAACGCATCGTCTTCTTTTCGGCTTCGACACGGGCTCTCTTGATTGCTTTCACCTCTAAACCTGGGCAAACTAGACGTCATGAAATCGAGTCGTTCTCTCTCCGTTCTGATCGCGCTCGCCGTTCTTGTTCCATCGGTTGGTCGAGCTCAAGATGCCGAGAAAGCCGTCGCTCAAAGCGCGACTTACGTCTCTCAGGTCGATGAGTCCCTCACCATTCGTCGAGTCGCGGTCTTGCCCGCAAGCGACAACGTCGATGGCATCTACGCGCGCCCCATTCAAGCGCAACTCACTGAGCTCGTGAAAGCTTCGCACCGCTGGGATTATGCCGACGTTACGGTCGCCGGCGCGATGCCGTCGGTCTCCGACCTCGAAGAGAAGCCGGATCTCGTTTTAAAGACCTTCGGAAAGCTCGATGCTGATGCGTTTTTGATCGCCGTCGCGTCTCGCGGAGTGAACGGCTTGTCGGTTCGCCTCGATTTATTTCTGAAGAAAGACGGCAAGCTCGTTACCCAAGAAGCCTTCAAAGATAACCCGCGCACGGAGATTCCACAGCTCCGCGAGCAAATTCGCGTATCATACAACCGTCTCGTGGCAAAACTTCCTTATCAGGGTTTGATTCTTTCAAGACAGGGAAATCGAATCACGATCAACCTCGGTCGCTCCGATGGTCTTCGCAAAGACCAAATCGTTTCGGCTGTTCAAATCATTCGCGTTCAACGCCACCCTCGATTCAACTTTTTGATTTCGACCGATAAAGAAATTCTCGGACAAATCAAAATCTTGAAAGTCGACGAGACTCTCTCGTTCGGTGCGATTATCAACGAGAGAGAGCGTGGAGCGATTGCGAAGTTTGCGAAAATCACTGCGCTTCGACCGGTAGAATACGGGGACACGTCACTCGATGGCGAAGGCGACATCAACGCTCGCGCAGACTCAAACGTCGCGTTTGGCGAAAAGCCGACGGAGTGGGTGCCTTCGCGTCCGCCTGCATTCGGCCAAGTTGGGTTCCGTCTCGGCTTCGGCTCCTACAATTATAATCTCTCGGGCATCTCGAGCGATTGCTGTGAAGCAAAGTCCTCGTTTTACCCGTCGGTCACGGTTGATGGCGAACTCTGGATCAACCCGAACTGGATCGCGCGCGCACAAATCACGCAAGGTGTTTTGTCGACCTCGAATCCGCGTAGCGCTTCATCACCGAGCGATCTCAATCACTCGTACGGTCGTTACCAACTCGAGCTTGGTTACAACTTCCTTTTGAAAGACGATTTCTTCGGTCCAAAAATTCAAATCGACGCCGGGCTCGCGACTGCCAACATGAAAGTCGATGACTCAAATCCTCGCGGTCTTACTTCGACGTCTTTTAGCGGTCTCCTCGTCGGCGTGATGGGTGAATTTCCGCTCGATGACACGAAGGTTTGGTACTTGGGCGGCAAATTCAATTTGTTCTTATTCCCAAAAATGTCTGAGTCTCCCGTCACCTCGGGCGGCGATCCAAAAGCAACGATCAACGATTTCTCGATCTTCGCGTCTCGTAAACTCAGCGAGAATTTAAAGGCTGTCGGATCCTTGGACTTCTCGCTCTATTCAGCGTCTTACTCGGGCGCCGGTAATCGCATGGATGCCTCGGGAACTAATCCTGAGATCGCAACCTCGTTGAGCCAACGACATACCGTTTTAAGCGGCGGCGTCGTTTACATGTTCTAATGTTTCGCTCGCTTCACTCGGTCATTTAGTCGATGCCAAAACCATACAAACAAAATGTCTACCGAACGAAGCGACTCGAACTGCGCGAACTCCGCGCAAGTGATTGGGCGGCTTGGGCCAGCGCGCATGCGAACGCTCTTCCGAAGCAAAGCGAGTGGGACCTCACTCCCGTGCCGAAAAGCCGCCGGCAAAAGACTCAATTCAAACGCAAGCTAGCCGCTCAAACGAAGCGCTTCAAGAAAAGCGGCGTTTTCTTGTGGACGATGTTCGCTCGCGAGACCGGTGAGTTCCTCGGCTGGATCGACATCAGCACGATCGCCCGTGGCGATCACCAAATCGCGAACTTAGGTTGGTTCACGATGAGCCAGCACCGGCGCCAAGGATATGCGAAAGAGGCCGTGTTGAAATTGGTCAGCGTCGCGTTCCACGAACTCGGTTTTCACCGCCTCGAAGCCTCGATTCATCCCCGCAACAAGCTTTCAATAAAAATGGCGAAGTCTCTCGGGCTTCACCGCGAAGGCATCAAGAGATTCTACCTCAAGCACAACGATGTCTGGACCGACCACGTTTGCTACATCACCACGCCTGAACTCTGGTACGAGCGTTCTTAAGCGAAGCGCTTTTCCATCTGAATGTTGCCGCGTTCGTAGTCGGGATGCTGACCCACGCTGATGACCGAGAAGCCGTGCTTTAGATAGAGCGCGATCGCCGGCTCGAGATCAGTGTTCGAGATGAGGTAAATACGATTGGCGCCGCGCTCCCGCGCCCACGCTTCTGTGAGCTTCATCAACAGATCGCCGAACTTCTTGCCGCGCTGATCGGGTCGCACCGCCATCTTCGCGAGCTCGAAGCCGCCGTCATCCATGCGAATGAGTGCTGCGGTTGCGACCGCTTCGCCCTCATCAGTCGTCACGAAAAAGATTTCGCCGCCGCTTGCGCGAATCGCCTCGGGATTCTCGAGTTGCTCGAGATCTTTCGGCTCGACTTTGAAGTGCGTGCGAACCCACTCGAGGTTCAACGCTTTGAAAGCATCTCGCAGCTCGGGTTTGAACGTTGTTACTTTCATGTTGTCTCTCTCATGTGAATTCAAGCGGGCCCATCAGGTTCTCGCGACCTTTGAGGCTCTAGCGAGATGACGTGTATAACCGTCGTCTCACCAGAGCAGAACCGTAAGGTAAAGACGAGCACCGGCAACCGCACTCTCGGCCGCATGTTTACGCCAAAAAAGCAAACGGGCGACCGAAGCCGCCCGTTTAAAGCGAAATCGCAGCCGTGCGATCTCGCGCGTGTCACCTAGCGCTTAGAAAGCCGCGAGGCGATTACATCATGTCCATGCCGCCCATGCCTGGAGCGCCTGCGCCCGGCATTGGAGGAGCGTCTTTCTTAGGAGCATCAGCGATCATTGTCTCAGTCGTAAGCATCAAAGACGAAACCGAAGCTGCGTTTTGAAGTGCCGAACGAACGACTTTCATTGGATCGATAACGCCTGCTTTGATCAAGTCTTCGTACTCTTCAGAGTACGCGTTGAAGCCCCAGCCTGCGTTTTTGTTCGAGCGAACGCGGTCGAGAACGATCGCGCCATCGAGACCTGCGTTGAACGCGATCTGACGGAGAGGCTC
>CAJYIL010000252.1 GCA_913774795.1 Pseudobdellovibrionaceae bacterium | reverse complement strand
GGGGCACTCCCGCTTGATCGCTACATTTATAACGGCTCGCCCAGCGCGACTTTGAGTTGGTCATTCCAATTCTGGGTGCCGCCCATTCCTCGCGGAACAAAAACGCTGACCCTCCCGACTCAGGCCCAAGCCAAAATTGTTCCGTTCAAAATCGAATTCAGAAAATACACGTCTGACGGAGACATCAAACTGGTGGCGGTTTTGAAAAACGTCTCGCCGGCTGATCAACTCTTCTGCAAGAGTTCTCAGGTGGACTTCACTTGGCGTCTTGATTCGGTCGACGGCACTGAAGTCGAAAACGCCGAGCGCTTGAATGTTGAATACGAAAAGCGTCCTTTGACGCTTGGTGATTGTTTCTCGGTGAAGGCCAATTCAGCGACTGAAGTCGATAGCGTGAACATTCGCAAAACCGCTGACACCTACACGTTTGAATCAAGGCATGTGACTTACCCAAACTTGAAAACGGGCCAGTATCGCGTTTGGTTCAGAGCTCTCAACAGCGCGGTGGAGAGCGCTCAGCCCAAAGTGATCGACGACGCTGTCGAGAAGTTAAAAACCGCAAAACCGGACAAGAGTATTCACGTCACAGAAACGTCGCAAGACTTAGCCATTCCGTAACGATTATCTCATCACATATAAACCCCGCAAAACCGCGCTAGGTGCGAGACTTGAAACCAGCTCGCATCTGGCATTTTCAGCTTCGATCACCTCTTTGAATCAGCAGCTTCACCTCTTGAGACGGAGTGAAGTGATGGACCTCATTCAACCTCAACTTGCGCAGTTGCAATCGCAACCGCCACAGGGGAGCGATTGGATTCACGAGATTAAATTCGACGGATACCGAACGCTCGCTTACATCGAACCCAAGGTGACCCTGCGGACACGAAGCGGCCTCGACTGGACAGAAAAATATCCGTCAATCGCGGCGGCTCTCAAAAAGTTACATCTGCGGCATTCGGTCTTCGATGGCGAGATTTGCTACGTCGACGAAGAGGGTCGTTCCGACTTTCAGAAGCTCCAGAACTCTCTCAAATCCGGAGACACGTCACATCTCGTGTACTTCGTATTCGATCTCCTTGAACACCGAGGCAAAGACTTACGTGATCTGACTCAAATCGAGCGAAAAGAGAGGCTCCGGGAGGTTTTACGTCAAGCGCCCGCTGAAGTTCGTTACGCCGATCACTGGAGCGTAGACCCGTCTCAGCTTTTAAGCGCGAGCTGTCGTTTGGGCCTGGAACTCAAGCGTGATGCTTCCAGAGGGCGGGGGAACAGAAGCGCACCTCGGAAAGCCACATCACAACCTCACTCTCGAATGGGGGCCAGAGGGTCTGTGGGTTATCCAGAACAACGGGAAACCAACGATCATCGTCCCTCAAGCAAACGTAAAGAACGTGGTGGTTAAATGATT
>CAJYIL010000251.1 GCA_913774795.1 Pseudobdellovibrionaceae bacterium | reverse complement strand
CGGCGCCTTGAGATCCCAAACGATATCAGATGGCGCATTTTTATCGAGATCGACCCGAACGGCAACACAAGCGCCGGCGCCGATCGTGGCGCCAGAATTCAACGTCACTTTAGAGGAGACGTACGCCGCATTGGCCGTCGTTGGCCCTTGCCCCGTCAGCGGAGTGACCTGAATCACCGAGCCAGCAGGGGGTTTGATGTAAACAGCGTCGTAATTTAATCCGGCCGCGATCTTTTTCTCATTGAGCGGAAGAACCTCTGTGCACGTACTATCCCCGTACACCGGCCCGGCGCCCGCGATGATCGCCGGGAGATCAAGCGGCAGCGAATAAGGCATTGCGTCTGTCGGCTGACTCAAGAAAATTTTTATTTGTTGGCAACGCCCCGGAATGAAGACCGCTGGCGCGCTTTGCAAGTTTGCGTCAGTGATCTTCAAGTTCGGACGACGAAAGAGCGACGTCGCACGCAGGTTGCCCGAAGCGTCGAGAATTTGCGCATTCGCGATCATCACATCGTTAGTGACCATAAAATTGAACAGAGAACTTGCGCCCCCGTTCAGCGCACTCAAACCGATCGTTTGGGTGACCGGCGAAGTGACGCTACAACCGAAACGAAAATCTGTGCCGCCCGCGATGACTCGGCTTGTGAAAGAGTCGACCGGCACCGCCGCGGAGTTGCTTGATTCGGCCTGCACAAATCCCTGATAACACTCATTCGGCGCAAACCAAAGAGACGCACGATTGTCTTGCGATCTTTTCAACGCGAAATGATCCACAGCCGGAGCAACGGCCGAAATGCCGCTGACGGAAGCGTTTAGCCCTCCGCCGTTTGAAACCATCACCGAGCTCGCCGTAAAGGTTCCAGAAGGCTTGTAGTAAATCGTTTTGACGAAATCAGTCGGAGCAAAATTCAGATTGCCTACGTATGCGTTGGCGCACGCAGGTCCGTCGAAATAATCGCCCGTGCCCAATGCCGTGATCGAGAAGACTTTTGGGCTGTCATTTGAAGGCTGCCCGCTCGGACCATACAGAGTGAGGCGTATCGGATAACAGCCGCCAACGGCCATTTTCTGTTCGATCCCAAGTTGAATCGCGACGGGCGAATCAGAGCCACCAACGACCGACCGCCCGATACCGCGGTTCAAACCAGAGGCGTTCGCGTTAAAATTCGCCACGCCAGGGCTCAAAGACTTGAAATGCAAAATCGCCCCTGACTGACCTTGAGACACGACCGCGGTGCTCGTTGGCGAGGACAGGCAGTTGCTGTCAGTCCAGAAGCTTCCGAGAGAGCTCGTCACATCTAACGACACCGCCGTTGCTGCGGACTTTAGAATACCCTTTTCCATCATGTCGAATCGGACGTCGGCGCAAGCTCCAGTAGCAACACTCGGAGGTGCCGTGACCTTGATATCAAAGAGGGAGACGGTCGCTGACTTTGCGTTCGTCATGAATCCAGATTTGTAAAGCGATCCGTCCTTCGCCTGCGGGCACAGAACAATTTGAGATTGGGAAAACTGCGCCGGAGTCACATTCTCGATGGCGAGTGTCGTGCCGATGCCGACCTTCACTTCCCGGAAGCCCGGAATTTCTCCTGACCGAAAGGCGTTGCAAGCATACCCATCCATGATCTTGA
>CAJYIL010000250.1 GCA_913774795.1 Pseudobdellovibrionaceae bacterium | reverse complement strand
GCGTTCGAGAATGTCGGGCGTATAGGTGACGATGAGACTGCTCGTGCGGGCATCGGAGACGACCGCTCCTCTCCCTTTTGTGAGAAACGGCGTCACGCGCGTGACGAGATCGCCGACGGCGGCGTAGCTGACCGGCAGAATCTTGACCTTTAGAGGTTCGGCCGCAAGTTGCGCGTCAATGATCGCCTTCGCCGCTTCGTTTTCGGATTTGATTTTATCGAGGGTCGCGATGCGGAGAACCGATCCTTGGCGAACGTAGCCGAGACCCTGTGACTTCATGACGATCATGAGGGCTTGGTCCCAAGGAATTTGCTTGAGCTTGAGAGAGACGTTTCCGTCGATGTTGCTCGCGAGAACGATGTTCGCACCCGACTGGTCGGCGATGAGCTGGATGACGTCGCGGACGTTCGTATCGCGAACTTCGATCGAGATCGGTCGTCCGTAGAATCGGGTCGCCTCTCCGGCCGTCGCATTGGCAGGAAGGATGCGCGGATCGCCTGAGCTGCCTTCCATCGCCGCGGTTTTTGCGAGTGTGTCGATTTCGTCGGTGTCGTCGGTATTCGCGCGACCATTGCGAAGCGCGGGACCGGTGGCGAACACGAGGAGTTTGTTACCTGTTTGCGTGGTCGTCGCGCGAGTTGGCGAGCGGAACGTGACGACAACGTGAGCGGTCGATGATCCGGATTCTTGGTACGCGTTCAGCGACGCGATCGCCTGGTTGAAGTCTTTCGTGATGTAAGGACGCTTCAGGCGATCCGGAAGACGCGCGTTTGCGATATCGACGACGTATTGATTCGACTCAGGGTTTTCGCGTGTGCGGAAGACGAGAGGAGTCGACGACTCGATGACGACCGTTCCACCGCCGCGCCGAGAGACGTAACGGATATCGGAGATCGACGCTTCGTTCGTCATCGCGCCTCCGCCGGCGTCGGTCGCCACCGATGGGGTTGTCGTCGGTTGTTCGTTAAAGTCGATGTCAGTTGTTTCGGCGACATCGCCGTCGCTGCCGGAGTTCATCGACGTACAAGCCGTCAGTGTCAGAAGAAGGGCTAATGCGCTTGAAGTCATGCGCAAATTTCGGCGAACGTTCGTCATCCTAACTCCTCAGTCGCACGCGGGTCGCAATCCTGCGTCTCACGTGGCCCAGTGTTGCATTAACTGAGCATCGAATCCGCGCGCTTCACGCACGCGGCTCGGATCAAATTTCATCTACGTTATGATTTTGACACTGGCTGTTGGTCGCCCACAAGACTAGCGGGCGATCTTCACGACTTGAGCCGAGGAAACTAATTTTCCGTCCTGTTCCTGCGTTTCTACGACGACCATTTCGCCTTCGCGAATGACGGCGATGTAGCCGTTGTGGGGACCGACTTTGGTATTGGTTCCGACGACGTGAGTGCTACCCGTC
>CAJYIL010000249.1 GCA_913774795.1 Pseudobdellovibrionaceae bacterium | reverse complement strand
TTGATCCGACAGATTCCGAGGGACCTTCGAACACCAAGGCGATCGAGAAATTCTGCAAAGCCGCTTCCGACAACGGTCTCAATGCCGAAGTGATCACGCGCGAGGATTACGGTCGAATTTCTGAGTTTGACGCGCTTTTCATTCGCGAAACGACATCCGTGAAGCATCACACATTTAGATTCGCTCAGAGAGCGGCCATGGAGGGGCTCATCGTCATCGATGACCCAGAGTCTATCCTCCGGTGCACGAACAAAATCTACCTCGCAGAACTTTTAAACACGCATCACATCCGAACACCTAAAACACTCATCGTTCACCGCGAAAATATCAGTGAAGTCGCGAAGACGATTGGTTTCCCGTGCATTCTTAAGCAACCCGACTCGGCCTTCTCTCAAGGCGTAACGAAGGCGCGAGATGCAGATGAGCTTGTCGATAAACTCGAACAGCTCTGGACCACGTCAGATCTCATCATCGCCCAAGAATTTCTTCCCACCGAATTCGATTGGCGTATCGGGGTCCTTAATCAAAAGCCGATCTTCGCCTGCAAGTACTTCATGGCTCCCAACCATTGGCAAATCATCAAACACGACGATGACTGCGAAATCGACGGGCGAGTTCAATCGGTCCCGATCGAGGACGTTCCGCCGCGAATCATCGGCGCCGCTCTGAAATCAGCGAACCTCATCGGAGACGGCCTCTACGGCGTTGATCTTAAAGAGATCGATGGAAAGGCCTACGTCATCGAGGTGAATGATAATCCGAATATCGATGCCGGCTACGAAGACACTTACTTGAAAAATTCCCTCTACAACGAGGTCATGTCGGTGTTCCGTGATCGAATCGAACGACGCAAACTCCGCGTCCACACGTGAGGTACTAGTGAAAAATCCCATCGGCCTCTTCGAAGCTTACGGAATCGAGATCGAACTCATGATCGTTGACGACGAAACTCTCGACGTGAAACCAACGACCGACAAACTGCTCACGGAGGCCGCCGGCCAACTTGTTTCCGATTTTGAAGACGGCGATATCACGTGGTCTAACGAACTCGTTGCTCACGTTCTCGAATTCAAGACGACAGGACCCGCACCTTCACTCGACTCTCTCGAAGCCGCCTTTCAGCGTAGCCAAACGTTTGCGAACGAACTTCTCCGCAAACAGAACGCGCGCCTCATGCCGACGGGCATGCATCCCTGGATGAGTCCCGAAACTGAAACCGTCCTGTGGCCTCATGATAACAACGAGATCTATTCGCTTTATGACCGCATCTTCGACTGCCGCGGACACGGCTGGAGTAATCTTCAGAGCGTCCACATCAATCTGCCCTTCGCGAGCGAGGCGCAATTCACGCGTTTGCATTCAGCTGTCCGCGCAATTCTCCCGATCATCCCAGCTCTCAGTGCCAGCACGCCCATCTGCGATGGTAAGCTGAGCGGAATCAAAGACACCCGCCTTTCGTTTTACGAAACGAATCAAAAAAGTGTTCCCGCCATTGCCGGAGACATCATCCCCGAAGCCGTTTGCGGGTATAGCGATTACCGAGAAAAAATCTCGAATCCAATTCAGGCCGCCATCCGCCCTTACGATCCCGATCGATTACTCGAAGGCGATTGGCTCAACTCGCGTGGCGCTATCGCACGTATCGACCGTGGCACCATCGAAATCCGGCTGATCGACACGCAAGAATGCTCGCATACCAATTTAGTTCTCGTCCAATTTATCGTCGACGTGCTCAAAGCTCTGGTAACAAACGACGACTTCGTGGCTGAGGCTGATGCCCTCGACACGAAGTCCCTTCGCAAAACTTGGAGCGAATGCATCTCCCGAGCCGAAGATGCAGCTATCAGCGATCGCGCATACCTGGACGTGATTCGCAGCGCGAGTCGACTAACCCCTGACCAATTCTCAGATACCAACCTCACCGCTCGAGACATTTGGAAAATTCTCTTCGAACGACTCGTCCGTGCTGATATGAAAAAACGCGTAGAGTCAGACTTCGGCCAAAAAATTTCAGCTTACGAAGCGCTTTTGGGTCGACCGTCGCTCGCAACACGCATCGAGCAGGCGACCGGGCGCACACCGACGCCCGAAAAACTCAAGTCGGTCTATCTAAAGCTTTGCGAATGCCTCGACAAAAACGAGATCTTCGACCCAAAATCTCTGACAACGACGGAGGACGCGTATGAAACAGCGCCAAGATCGGCACAAAGCGAAACCTCCAACGCTGTTCCTCACCTGTGAGCACGCAGGCAACGAAGTCCCCCGAGCATATCGAGAGCTGTTCTCAAAAAGCCCCGCGATTTTAGAAACTCACCGCGGCTGGGATCCCGGCGCTTTTAAAATTGCGTCCGAGCTCTCAAAAATATCGAGAGCTCCCTTCTATTTTACGAAAGTGTCGCGGCT
>CAJYIL010000248.1 GCA_913774795.1 Pseudobdellovibrionaceae bacterium | reverse complement strand
GGCGAAAGTCGTGTGGTCGAATAAGCACGGCAATCGGGGTCTCGGCATCGGCGTTGAATTCACTGGACGCGGTGACGTGACGAAGTCCATCCTTTCCTTTTAGGCGCGCTTCGTTTTTACGCGCGCTTTGCGGGCGGGAGCGGGCGTGATCTCATCATTCATTCGCGACGATATTCTGTGGCTCTCATTTAGCGATCCTGATTCGCGAAACGCGTTTTCGTTAGGCGCAGCCCGCGAGCTTCGCTCTTCGCTTTTATCAGGCGGCTTTCGCGCCGTCGTTTTCTCGGCACCCGGCCGTGTGTTTTGCTCGGGCGGTCAGCTCGATGATTACGCTGCGATGTCGACCGCCGATGAAGGCCGCAAAGTAAACGATGAGATTCGCGACGTCCTAGGCGCGTTGGCGGAGTTGCCCCTTCCAACAATCGCCTGTGTAACCGGCGATGCGTTCGGAGGCGGGGTGGAACTGATCAGCGCTTTCGATTACGTACTCGCAGTTCCTCACGCGATGTTCGCCCTCTGGCAGAGAAAGATCGGTTTGAGTTTCGGTTGGGGCGGAGGAGCGCGTCTCGAAAAGCGTCTGGGCTCGGGGCGGTTACGCTCACTGGCTCTTTCGACTCACGCGCTAAGCGCGCGTGAGGCTCTCGAATTTGGGCTCGTCGATCAGCTTGTGCCGACGCACTCCATGGGATGTTCGGCGGCCGCGCTCGCCGCTCGGCTGATTGCTCTACCGAGCGAGCCGGTTTCGGTTTTGAAAGGTTTTTCGCCTACGCAGGAGCGCGACGATTTCAATTCGCTTTGGTGGAACGCCTCGCACGCGAGCGTGCTGGCGTCTCGCCGCAAGACTTAGCTTTCTGTATCGAGCACGCGGTGGCCGCTGATGCGGCCGTTTCGAATCTCGCTCACCTTCGTCGCGAGAACGTCGAGATCGATTCGGTCATGCGTAATCAGAACCGCCGGAATTTTTTCTGCCTCTAGCGCACTCCGCACGAGTTCACGCGCGCCAGCGCGTAAGTCCGCATCGAGTGCCGAGAACGGTTCATCCAAAAATAATAAACGTGGTTTTCCGATGAGGGCTCTTGCGAGAGCCACACGTTGACGTTCGCCGCCGCTTAAGACGTTCGCGCGGCGATCGAGAAAGCCCGAAAGCGCGAGCCGAAACGTCAAAGCCTCCAGGTGTGACGACACATCCCCAAGTCCGCGAGCTTCCGCGGCGAACAGAATATTCTGTCGCGCGGTCATGTGCGGAAAAAGTTCGAGCGATTGAAATACGACTCCCAGGAGCCGCGCGGGAGTCGGGAGAGCCGCGAGATCTTCTCCGCGAAAGTTCCACGAGAACCCGGGCTTCGCTC
>CAJYIL010000247.1 GCA_913774795.1 Pseudobdellovibrionaceae bacterium | reverse complement strand
GTAAGTGGTCGCGTCTTTCATTGTTTTGAAAGAGCCGACGCTGACGCGGTACCAAGTTTTACCGTTGATGTTGGCTTCGACCGGGAAGGCCGGGAAGCCCTTCTTCACGAGATCGTTTGCGTAAGATTTTGCAGCGTCCGCGGTTGGGTACGAAGCCACCTGAACCGTGAACTCAACCGAGCCGTTAGTTCCGACCGTTTTCGGAAGCGAAGTCGGAACACGCGATTCTTTTTTCTCAACCTCTGGTTTGCTCGAAACAGGTGATGCGTTGTTTGCGACACGCTCAGCAGCGCGGTGAGCTGCACTCAAGTCAGGTTTACCAGCTTCGCCGTGCGATGCAGTCTTCGCAGAAGCAGCGGGAGCTTCGTGCCCTGAAGTTGCGTGTTCGTCACCGTGAGCCGCCGCTTTCGCAGGAGCGGCGTGTTCATCTGCTCCGTGCTCTTCGCCGTGAGCCGCAGGCTTCGCGGAAGCCGCCGTTTTCGCGGGAGCCGCATGTTCATCCGACCCGTGACCAGATGCCGCGCCACCGTGAGCCGAACCGTGTTCTTCAGTCGCTGCCGAGCCGTGCTCCGAAGCCACTTCGCGCGAACCTTTCTCCGCGTTGACGTATTTTTCCGAGAGAGCTGCGACTTCTTCGTCGCCCATCTGCTCGTCGGACGAAGCGCCGCCCGAGGCGACCGCCGTCGATGATGTGCTGAAGTCACTCTCGAGCGCTTTCAGCTGATGATCGCTGTCGCTCATTTGTTTTCCGAAGTACACGCCCGATGAGAACGCGAGGAGCGAAACAAATGCGATCAAAAGCATTTTAAGAACAGTATCCATCCTGGAAGAGCCTTGCTCAGTCTTTGCCATCTAAATCTCCGTATACACTTATCTTACTTGCGGGAGCCAATTGGTCAACGTGTCAAAGCCTTGACAGCCTTTAGGCTGAAGACGCTTCATGAATCATGAGCGCCACCGACCTTCGCCCGTATCTCAAAATTGCAAATCAAGCCTGCGACGCCGCCCAACGAATTCTTCAGCACTACGACGGCAACTTGAAAAACGTGGACGAAAAGTATCAAGCCGGGCTCGTCAGCGAAGCCGATCGGGAGAGTGAGAAGGCGATCGTCGACATCATTAGAAAATCTTTCCCGGATCACGGCATTCTAGGTGAGGAATTCGGTGACTCCGGCTCGCCCAAGGACGCCACCCACGTCTGGATGATCGACCCGCTCGACGGAACAACCAACTACATCCACCGCTTTCCCTTTTACAACATCAGTATCGGTCTCGAGATCGATGGCGAGCTGGCCGTTGGTGTGGTCGATGCGCCAGCCCTCCAAACTCGTTACGAAGCAACGAAGGGTCACGGAGCGACCAAAAACGGAAAGCC